>JAGLDR010000065.1 GCA_023145475.1 bacterium | reverse complement strand
TTAAATGAAGTTGGCGATATTATTGGACGAGTTAAGCATATATTTCAAACATCTATTGATGATGAATGTTACATCTGGATAGATTTTTCTTCCAAATATAGGCGAAAAGGCTTGTCGCTGAAGCTTTTAAAAAAAGCGTATGAAATGATGGAAAAAAACAAAAGAAAAAAGGCTACCATATATACCTTGTCAACTGTTGAAGGTAGTGAGTTGTGGGCAGAAAAAATTGGTGCTACTCTCTCTCAGAAAACATCAGAAATGAGACTTTTTATAGATGATATCCCACGGGAAAAATTGGATTCATGGAATATTATTTCTAACAACGAAAAGATAAAAACGGAGCTTTGGATTGATCGCTATTCTGAGGAATATTTTGAATCTTACTTGAAAATTATGGAAGATTTCTGGGCAACTATTCCAAAAGGAGATTCTCCCTACACTCCTCCTCCAATAACAAAAGAGTATTTCAACAATCAACTTGAATGGGTAAAAGAAAAAGGGCTTACTCAATATCTTCTTGCTGCAATTGATATTAAAACTGATGAAGTAATTGCATATACTCAACTTTGGAGCGAAAGTTCAAATAAAAAACAACTTAAACAGTTAGGGACTGGAGTGCTGACGCCATACAAAGGAAAAGGATATGCAAAAGCTGTAAAAGCATCAATGATTGAAATTATAAAAAAAGAGATGCCAGAAGCAAAATATATAGCAACAGGAACAGCTCTTGATAATCCTCCAATGTTTCATATCAACAGACAAATGGGTTTTAAAGAGTGGTATGAAATGAAAAGATGGAGTTTGACGAAAGAAAATCTGGAAAAGTATTTAATGTTGGAAAAAAAGAGATAGATGAATAACCCCTCAGGCAAAAAACACCGAAGATCAATCCGATTACAGGATTATGATTATTCTACGAATGGATTGTATTTTGTGACGATAATGAAAACGGGCAGACATACGAGGGCAGACACACGGGTCTGCCCCTACAAAAATGTGATGTAGGGGTTGACCCATGTGTCAACCCAATTAATGGTTTCAACCCAATTCAGGGATTGCCTCGATTGACTCCTTAGTTGCCTTGGCCTTTTTTTCCTTCAGTTTTAAGCTGACCACTCTTTTCAATCTCTTCGAGCGGTGAAAAATCGACAATAGCATTGATGTAGACATTAAGTTTTTTCAGTCCAGGATGATTTTTGAGTGAGCTAATAATGCGAACTTGATTGTCAGAAATATCAAACTCTTCAAGATGTGGCATCTTACCAATAACGATAAGGTCATCAATTCTATTTTTACGAAGGTTGAGTTTTTTAAGATTTTTCAACTGTTCAAGATGAAATATATCAATAATTGCATTATCTGCTGCACTAAATTCTATAAGAGATTGGATTTTCCCAACCTTTTCAATGCTACTGATATGGTTACTGTCGACTGACAACTTTTTAAGTGGCATCCCATCAAAATCGATAAGTCCCTGCAATGAGTTTTCAGAGAGATTAAGTGTCTCTAGTGTCTTGATTCCTTGAAGTGGACGCATATCACCAATCAGGTTGTGCCGCAAAAGGAGTCTCTTTATTGCAGGAAGCGTTTTAAATGATTTAAGGTGAGTTACTTCGTTTTCACTCAAATTAACATAGCTAAGATGTGCAAGGTTTTCAAGTGGTTTAATATCACTTATCTTATTTTTTTGTAGTTCCAACTTCTCAAGATTAACCAATTTACTCAAGCCAGAAATTGACTTGATGGTTGACTCGCCAAAAGGATTTTCTTTAAGGGATTCCTCTGTATTTGCACAATTCAGCTCTTTAATATCAACAAACTTTTTGTCAAGCGACTGTACACATTTTTTGAATGCTGCATCAGTAAAAAGAGTGTAGTCATCTCCTTTGCTGCTGCACGATGCAAGAGAAAATAGTACCGTTAAAAGTGTAGTAATCAGGAAAAGTCTGCGCATTGTCGCCTCCAAAGTGTTATATCATCACAGCCACGCTGATAGTATCATTCTTTTTGAGTAATGAAACTTTTTAGCTTTTTTTATGGGAAAGAACGCCGAGTTGCCCGCATGCCGCACTCGATTCATCGCCGCGAGCAGTGCGAATAATAGCGGTAATATGTTTGTCAACCAAGAGCTTTTGAAAGGCTAGTACCACCTCTTCTGATGACGCTTCAAATGATGTGCCTTCAAACGAATTAAAGGGAATTAAATTAACTTTTGCATCAAGTTGATGAGTTATTTTTGCCAATTTCTTGGCATCTGCAGCAGAATCATTAATACCCTTTAAAAGAATATATTCAAGCACCGTTTTTTTGCGTTTATGAGCGGGATATTCTCTGATTGCTTTCATCAGAACTTCAAGAGGAAACTGTTTGTTGATTGGCATAATCTTATCACGCAATTCATTAGTTGCAGCGTGGAGAGAGATTGCAAGGTTTACCCCTGTCTCCGACCCTAACTGATGAAGTTGATCAGCAATACCAGCAGTAGATACCGTTATCTTTCTGTTACTGAAATTTTGTCCAAAATCATCTGTCAGAATCTGTATCGACTTGATAACATTCCCTGTATTCAGGAGTGGTTCACCCATTCCCATATAGACTATATTAGTAATTCTACGCTCCTGCTTTTCAACAATCTTCTGTGCTGCATAGACCTGCCCGACAATTTCAGCGACAGTGAGATTTCGCAAAAATCCAAGATGCCCCGTCTTACAAAAAGAGCAGTTAAGTGGACAACCAGCCTGTGAAGATACGCAGAGAGTAATACGCTTTTTATCAGGAATAATAACCGCCTCAATTACTGATTTATCTTCAAGAGTCATTGTCAACTTCTCTGTTCCATCTTGTGAAAGATGTCTCTCTGTTATGGTGAGTTGAGTCAGCGTATGAGCCGCATCAATAGATGCACGCAGCTCTTTAGAAACATTTAACATATCAGAAAAATTCACAACACGATGTTGATGTATCCACTGGAACAACTGCTTTGCTCTAAATTTTGGCTGGTGCAGTGCAAGCATCTCTTCTGTTAGCTCTTGCATTGTTAATCCACGCAAATTCATCTTCTCTATCCTCTTACTATCTCTGGTGTTGAAAAAAGCATCTTTTCTTGATCTGCAAAATGTTTGTGCAGATATTCTAACCCTTTTTCGACAAGAGTTAGTTGCGATAAAGAGTGAATATCAGTTGCCATATTATCTAGAATATTCTTTTTTAACAGTATGGTAACCTGCCGCTTCTTTGCATCAAACGGACCTTTGCCCAGTGATTTAAGCCCGCCTTGTAACAAAACAGAGTAACGACTTTTAATCTCTTGCCAATAGTCAGCTGAAAAGTTATACCGTTCAATATGCGCAAGCAGTGGTAAAATCCCTCGACTTTCCATCAAAAAAAGAATCTCCTCAAGTTCGCGCTTGCGAAGGAGCAATGGCATAAATTCAAGCAAAATAACAGGAGAACCAAAAGAGGTTGTCCCAAGCTCAAACAGCTGACGCTCATCAGGAATCAGTGAGCTATACATATATTCAAATGAAAAGCGGTGAATCATATCACTATCAAGCTCTTTAATACGCTCTTTGACCATATGAACCGTTGGATTGTAAAGTGGATGGAAACGGTGGGGTGTGGGAACTATCTCACTAAATCCAAGCGAGCGTAATCGTATCAACGCCTCACGAGACTCTTCAATCGAAGTAAATCCATCATCAAGAGAAAAAAGAAGATGTGAGTGAAAATCAATCATCAGAGATTAAAGAAAATGCCGCCATTCAGTGAGAAATTCTTATAGGCATTAAATGGAATAATCGCTTCGAACTGCATACCAAAAACTCCTCTTGACCAACGAAATCCAAGAGCAAGTCTATCAACATTGATTAAAATTTGATCAAAATAGAAGGGGTCACCTTTTGGTGCATAAACCGCACCCTGTCCCGCCTGTTGTGAATAGTCATAGTATCCACCAATTCTATTTGAATACGCCCATGAAAAAAGGTGCGAATAGGCGATGTATGGTGTCAATAGCAGCTCGTTTGCTACAACAAATGACTTGCTTATTTTCAGACGCAACGCGAGTTGGTGCATATTCATATCACCACCGTTAAACAGCCCGGTGTAATTCATTCCAAGTGAGACATCTGGTGCAACACGAAGTCCTTCATTGATAGTATATTCAACACCAACGCCACCACTAAAAAATTCAGTGAGAATATAGTAACGAACATTTCCATGCAAAGTCAAACCAAAAGGAAACCCTTTGCGAATCATCAAATCTACTGAATGATATGCTGATGAAATCCCGGTATCATTTGGCTCATCGTTGAGAGAGTGCTGCCAATAATTCTCATTAATCGCAAGCTTAGACATACTGTAACCCAAGCTAAGCTGGAACTTCTCCATTCCACCAGAATCTGCTTCACCAAAAAATATTGGTGCAATCGTTGCAGCTAACTGGGTGCTCATCTTTTTGAAATTGATTGTAGGATCGTCAGCCTCACTCCAACCCGCAGTCCCTGATGCCGGATAGGTATTGGGATTCCCCAGTCGATACAAGGAAAAATCCATTGGCTGCCGCGCTTGCAATACAGTAGTCGCAAGCAAAAGAAATAAGAAAAAATAGAAAATTGTACGATTCATCTCGACTCAGCCTCACTCATGAGTTTACCTGCCTAGCGTAGCAAAATGATGAAACCATGTCAAGATATATGCAAAAATTGTGAAAGGAAGTGAGTATCATTACATTTGAGCTCTTCTTATTTAGATGATATTTTAATGTTTTAATGCTTGACAGATAGATTGCATCTGCTAAAATCGCCAAACTAGTTCCTTTTCACACGAGAGGTCTTGATGAAAATAGCAATGCTCGCATCAGAGTGTACACCATTTATAAAAACGGGTGGATTAGCTGATGTTGTTGGTGCACTTCCCGCCGTTCTACAACGACTTGGTCATGATGTTGTTGTTATTTTGCCTGCCTACTCCCTAAATACCTATCCTGATGGAAAGTTAACCCCTTTCTTTTCAAAAATGGGTGTTAAAATGGGTGGAAAAGAGGAGTGGTGCTCTGTCCACTATGCCGATAACGCGGAAGGCGTCAGACACTACTTTATAGAATTTAACCAATATTTCCAACGAGAAGGTATATATAACAACTCCTCAATGAAAGAGTTTGATGACAATGCCGAGCGATTTAGTTTTTTCACGAAAGCAGCTCTTCAACTGCTGAAAGACATGAAGTTTTCTCCTGATGTTGTACATGCTCATGATTGGCAGACTGCATTAGCACCAGCCTATGTTACAGAGATGAGAAAAGCAGATAAATGTTGTTTCTCTAATACAAAAACGATTTTAACTATCCATAATGTCGGCTATCAAGGCCTCTTTTCTGCTCAATCATACAGCTATATTGGGCTTCCCTGGAGTGCATTCACCTCTGATATCTTAGAGGACTATGGAAAGATAAACTTTCTTAAAGGTGGCATATATTTTGCGGACAAAGTTACAACGGTCAGTCCGACTTATGCTGCTCAAATTCGTCATGATTCACATCTCAGCTTCGGTATGGACTCTTTTCTGCGTGCAAAAAAAGATAATTTTGTTGGAATTCTCAATGGCGTTGACTATACGCTGTGGGATCCGCGAACTGATAAAAAAATTCCAGCACACTACTGGAAAGGCAAGTGGAAAGGCAAGGCTGTTTGTAAAAAAGAGCTTCAGAGACGCTTTCGGCTTTCAGATGATGCTGCCGTTCCAATTGTAGGGATTGTGAGTCGTTTTGCAGAGCAAAAGGGGCTTGATATTCTTGCCTCTACTATTGAGGCAGTCCTCAACACAATGCACATTCAAATTGCCATACTTGGTAGTGGTGACTCTCGACTTGAACACTATTATGGCACTCTCCCTCAGAAATTTCATGGTCGTTTCGGCTCGTTTATTGGATACGATGATGATTTAGCACACCTTGTTGAAGCGGGGAGCGACTTTTTTCTGATGCCCTCTCGTTATGAACCGTGTGGTCTCAATCAACTCTACTCTCTTCGTTACGGCACACTTCCTATCGTGCGTGCCACAGGTGGACTTGATGACACTATTGAGCAGTATACCGAGAAAAATGGGAAGGGAACAGGATTTAAGTTTGACGATTTGACACCAAACGCTCTCTATGACACCATCGGATGGGCGGTAAGCACCTGGTACGATAGAAAAAAACATATCACCAGCATGAAAAACCGTGCTATTGGCCAAGATTTCAGCTGGGAAGCTTCTGCGCGGGAATATGAAGAGTTGTATCGCTCTTAATTTATCTGTGACATTTTCATGACATTTCCGTGACATTTTATTGACATAGACAATCGTATATGTAGCGTAATTTCTGTTTATGAGAGATGTTTTATATTTTATTGAGGGAGTTCTTTATGAAGGATTTTAAGGTATTTATGGCAGTTTTATTGGCTGTTTTCTTGGTTTCCTGTGGTGATGTTGCACAACAACAAGTTTCAGATAGAGATAGTGTATCAGACGAAGTTGTTACCGATGACGATACTGTTTCTGATGAAGCTGCTACTGATGACGATGCTGTTGCTGATGAAACTGCTACTGATGACGATGCTGTTTCGGATGAAGTTGTTACTGATGACGATGCTATTTCGGATGAAGCTGTTACTGATGACGATGCTGTTACTCCTGTTGGAGAAAAAGGTGGAGCGTGTTATGCAAACGACACCTGTAACAAGGGATTTGTCTGTGAAGATGATATCTGTGTGACCTATGCTCTATCATGTGGAAATGGCATAAAAGATAGTGGCGAAGAGTGCGATGATGGAAATGACGATAATACTGATATTTGTACAAATGAATGTAAAAATGCCGTGTGTGGTGACGGTCATTTGTATGATGGACATGAAGCATGTGATGATGGAAATGTCGGAACAGAAACGTGTGTATATGGTGAAACTTCTTGCACTGTTTGTACGAATATGTGTAAAGAGGAAGCTGGCGTAACTACTTATTGTGGTGATGGTATAAAAGATGAGACTAACAGTGAAGTGTGTGATGGTAACACTGTTGCTTGCCGAGATGCAGACTCATCTCTTGCCAATGGTGATGCAGTATGTGCCACAGACTGTAAGAGTTACGAGATATTACATTGTACTGCTCCTGGTGATATGGTGCTTATTCCTGGCGAATCCTCTATGATTGGCTGTGTGGAGTACTTACATGAGTGCTCTAATATGAATGAGCTACCTGTTCATGAAGTTTTTATTTCTGAGTTTGAGATGGATATGTACGAAGTTACAGTCAGAGAATACCGAGCATGTGTCGATGCTGGTGAGTGTACGCTTCCTGCTGACACAGAGAAATGTAACTATTCATCTGTAGAGGATAGAGAGAACCATCCCGTTAATTGTGTCGATTGGAGTCAAGCAAAAGCCTATTGCGAATGGAAGGGGAAGAGACTGCCAACAGAGGCAGAGTGGGAGAGAGCCGCGCGACATGAACAGTCTCTCTACCCATGGGGTGTTATTCCTCCAAGCTGTGAGTATGCCTCTATGGATATTGACAACAACTATCTTACCAAGGCAGATAGTGGCTGTGGTACGAGGAATACTAGTCCTGTAGGGAGTTATCCTAATGGAATAAGTCATACGGGAGTGTATGATATGGCGGGGAATGTTGCCGAATTTACCGCTGATTATTATGCCGAGGATTTTTACACAGACTCACTAAGGATGAACCCGATTAATACCACCATTTCTACTCAAACTATGGTGCGAGGTGGATGGTTTGAAATGTTTGATATAGCTCTTGCTTCTTACTCACGAGTTGGGCACATTGATGTTGATGACACTGCATACCCAATTGGTTTTAGATGTGCTCGCGATACCTTTGAAAGTGTTACAAAAGTTGTATCGGCCACAAAAGAGACATGGGTGGTCTCTCCAGATAACAAATGTTTCCTCATTTTTCCTGCTGAATCATTTGATTTTGATACTATTGTAACTGTTTCTCAGAGACCATTTGAAGGTTACCCCACAACGATGGATGGGTATTCTCAAATTGAACAAGCGTCTGCTTATGCATACCAAATTACTATAAATGGTGTCTTGAAACAACCGGGGAAACTTATTATTAGAACAACAAAAGATGCTATGGCTGATTGGAGTTTTGGTATGACATATTACAATGCTGACAATGATACAATCCATAAGCTTACCTCTTATTATATTGAAGATGATCAAGGTGATCCTATCATGCAAGGCGACCCAATTATGCAAGGCGATCCTATTATGCAAGGCGATCCTATTATGCAAGGTGACCCGATTATGCAAGGTGATCCTATTATGGTTGTAGTGAATCCTGGTGTTCCTTCAGTGGGAGATTCGATACTTTTATATTATAAAGATTAATAATTCCTTCAGCAGAACAGTTATTTCTATAAAAAACACAATCTTTTCTAATATATCTTTGTCGCCATAACAGTTTGGCACGCTTCTTGCAATGTATATGTCATTAATCGTTTTGGTTATTATTTACAATATGTATGGAGAATATCATGAAGAAAACTGTTGCATTTATCACCGCCTTAGTAGCAATGATTGTCGTTACTTTTATGTTAGTAGGAACAAAGGAGAGTGTTGAAGAAATCACTTTTAACACACCACTTGTAATTGTTGTTTCTACGACAGAAATTACTTTTAACACACCACTTGAAATTGTTGTGCCTAAGAGAGAAATTACTTTTAACACGCCACTTGAAATTGTTGTCCCTTCAGCAGTAGAAATTGCCGCTTGCGCTGAGAGCGAAAGTAACGGTTCATTACAGATGAGAAATTAAGCTTACGACACTCTCTCAATCAATTTTTCTAAATCATCTTTTGTCAGAATCGCACTCAAAGAAATTCTAATTCGCGCGGTATCAATCGGCACTGTTGGCGGACGAATGGCGTGAGTGATGTATCCATTCTCACTAAGTGATTGTGCAAGCTCAACCGCCTTACTGTTCTCGCCAACGATGAGAGGAATAATATGAGAGTGCGATGGGATTTCATACCGATTCTGGAGAGATGTTATAAGATATCTAGACAGCTTTTTGAGATGAGTTCGTTCAGCGTGCATTGCCTGCATTTTATTAAATATAAACCGGTTCCACCGAATAATCACCGGCGGTAGAGCAGTCGTGAAGATAAGAGTTCTCATCTTATTAACAAGCCACTCAATCACAGCCGTATCTCCAACACAAAATGCACCGTGACCAGCGAGTGCCTTGCCAAAAGTTCCAACAATCAGATCAACATCACTTACACTATCTTGCTCTTCACAAAAACCAAGACCCTTCTCTCCTCTGACACCGACAGCGTGGGCTTCATCGACAATCAAAAAACAATCAAACTCTTTTTTGAGAGCCACGATTTCACGGAGTGGCGCACAATCACCATCCATACTGAAAATAGATTCTGTTATGATAAAAAGTTTTTTATCAGTTGAGGAATATCGCTCTAAAAGTGTGCGGAGATGTGTCATATCTCCATGGCGATAGCGAACAACTTTTGCCTTTGAAAGGATGTTTCCATCGACAATACTGGCATGGTTTAATTTGTCAGAAAATATGATATCATTTCGCCCGACTAGAGCTGGAATAATGCCTGTATTTGCATGATACCCACTAGAAAAGACCAACGATTTTTTCTTGTAGGCCGCACTAATGTCCGACTCAAGAAGTCGGTACTCTTCGTGATTTCCACTAAGAAGTCGTGATGATCCACTCCCTAATGCAAATGATTCTATCTCTTCAGGCAGTGTACTATAAAACTGTTTTATAAGCTCTCTGTTTGCACCAATTCCCAGATAGTCATTGCTCGACAAATTGATACCATGAGCAGGGTGTGGTAAAATTCGTTTTTGGCCTATCTCTTCTAATTTCATAAGTTGAGAAAGATAGTCATCTGTAAATCTATTGCTCATCACTTTTCAGCTCGCTTATCGACAAACCTTTTAATCTTTCTGCTTCCCTCCGGGCGGGTGATTGCTATAATCTCAGCGGATGAAACCAGTGAAATCACCGGAGTGATTTTTGTCAGTCCTCGAATTTTATTTGCAATCCGCTTCATATCGGGTTTTTCACCTTTTTTAAATGAAATGAGGATTTCGAGTGAGTCTGAAAGCTCACTCTCTGCCGTTGCAACAATCGCAAATTCATCAACCTTGTCAATTGCATTCAAAATGTTGATAAATGCTTGAGGATAGACAGAAGTTCCTTTGATTTTCAACTTCTGTTTTTTTCTTCCTAAAATTGGACCAAGACGATTTCCCTCTCGAGAACAGTCACACTGCTTGTCAATAATAAAGGATATATCTCCTGTTTTAAAGCGAAGGAGTGGCATTCCTGTGATACCAAGAGGCGTTGCAACCACCTCTCCTGGCTCTCCATATGGCACCAGTGCATCATTCTCATCAACAATCTCAATATGAACTAAATCTGGATAGATATGTCCACCCTGCCCTGCACTGCACTCACAAAATGAGGTTTGCAGTTCCGTAATTCCATAGGTTGAGAAGAGATTGCACTGCCACTTTTCTTGCAACCGCTTTCCTATCGCATTAAGCTGAAACAGCTCATCTCGAATCGGCTCACCAATACAGACTAATTTATTGATAAAAAGAGTTTTAATGGATATTTCATGTTCAGTTGCATAGTCATAAATACGCTCTAAATAGGTTGGAACGCCAATAATCGTGGTTGCCCGCACTGTTTGCGCAAGATTGAGTAACATTTCAGGCGATGTTGGTCCAACACGCACACTTTTTGCACCAATCTTGTTCAGTCCTGAGTAGTAGGCAAGTCCAGCAACAAAGCACTTATCCATTGTAACCGCCAAAATAACGGTATCATCTTTGGTAATTCCAGCGGTAGAGAGTGAGCACTCTTCGTTGTATGCCAATCGTGCCGTATCTTTTGCTGTCATTTTGGTAATCAGCGGACTTCCTGTTGAGCCACTTGTTGTTGCTATCTCTATGATATCTCGCTCGTCTGCTGCAAGAAGATCATTTTCATAGAGTGCGACCTCATCTTTTGTCGTAAATGGTAGCTGCGCAAAATCCTCAAATGTCTTTATAGCTCGTGGAGATATATTTGCGAGTCGTTTTGCGTAAAAAGGGGAATATTTTTTTGCATATTCGACCGCTTTTACCACCTTTTTCAAATCTGTTTTCATCTCTCTTTCTCACGATGTTGTTGTATCATATCAATAATATTCTTCTGTCCTATAATTTCACCTGCACTCATGATCGCACCCATTGAAACGCCGAGCAAACCGTGGAGTGTCGTATTTTGCCCAGCAAGAAAAAGGTTTGATATTTTTGTTCTAGCGGGAAGAAACGATGTTTCAGGGTGTTTGAAATCTCGAAGGATTCCGTATGTCGAGCCATCTTTTGTTCCCGTATAATCTCTAAAAGTGAGTGGTGTCGCTGCATCTACCCACTCTATTGCATCTCGTATCTCTGGATAGTGTTCTTCTATCATATCGAGAAGCTGAGCAATCTTTTGCTGTTTAAAAAGAGAATAGGAGTCAGGCCGCCGACCTCTTACACTCTCCGTCCACTGCTCTACATCACTAAACGGCATAAAAGTCATCACTGATGTCGAGTCCGCGTAGCTCTCATTTTCTTGCTGAGTCGTTGCAAACAACATATAGAAGTTTGGCCACTGCTCCTCTAAATCAAGTGGTGTTTCTAAAAGATTGTGAGGATAGAATATAAAGTTTGAAGGCTGCACAGGAAAACGGTTCGGCTTAAATTTTATAAAAAGAGTAAAAGGGGCTATCGTATTCTCCATTGCACGCACTCTTTTCCTGTACGATTTTTTGATAACATCTGCAGGTATCATGGAAAAAAGTGTGTGTGGATGGATATCAGAAATGATATTCTCTCCCTCATATTCCACGCCATTATCACATAAAACTGAGTGAATCTTTTTCTGCCTAATATCAAAGCCACTCACTTTATGATTGCAGTGAACTGTTCCACCATATCTTTTAATTTCATCAACAAGGCGATCAGCAATTTGCCCATTTCCCCCAGGAAGAGTCCACGCACTTTGGATAAAAGAGTGGTTAATCATTGCATGAACAAAGAGCGGAACACTCTCTATATTACCACCATAAAGTGGCGAGAGTCCAAAAAGAAGCTGCTGTAAATCACCATCATCGGTAAGATTTCTAATACTCTCTAACGCTGAGATAGAGAGTGATTCAAGAGATGAAAAATCACGGTGATTAGCGTGATAGAGATTTGCGGAGAGCTCCACCTCACTCATTATTTCAATATATTTATTGATGGCATCTCGCTCTTTTGGAAAATACGCTATCAACTGCTTTTTGAAATTCTCAAATCCTGATTTGTACTCATAGCTCTTCCCCCCAATCGATATACAATCAAATGTATCGGGCATCTTTTTAAAAGGGAGTGAATCTCTAATATTCAGTGCTGAAAAGATATCGTGCAGCACCTCACCTTTGCCGAGTGAGCCATAGTAGTGCATTCCCGTATCAAAATAGGTATGTAATCTCTTAAAGTGGCGTAAATTACCACCAACTTTAGACTCCTTTTCAAGCAGGCAGACCTTCTTCCCCGCTTTCGCAAGAAAAAGGGCGGATATAAGCCCCCCTAAACCAGAACCTATGACGACAACATCACACTTCATCTTTTCCTCATTCATTCAAAAGATGCCTAGTGTAACATACAAAAATAAAACAACAATATTTTATGATTATGAGGTCGAGTGAAAACTTTTATCAAAAAAAAGGTGAGAGCCAAAGAAAAGATTGAGGGGCTGGGCAGGGTAGGAAAATGTGTAGCAACACGATGGGAAGCAGCCAGTAGGCTACATTCTAGCCGTTTAACCCAGGTTATTAAGTCGCCCCTCATTCAAAACGGCATAAGGAATTAAACTTCATTAACACCTATGGTAGTCGTTTCTTTCTCTGTGTCAACAAAAAAATGAAGAAACATACCCTTACCATTGTTTTTACTAGGGAATGATATCACTTCGCTGTTTTTTATTTTGTTTTATTTATTATACACTAATAGAAAAATAAAAAATGATGAAACTCTCTGCTTCATTGACAAAGTATTTCTTTTCAAGTAAAAGTAGAGTGTTGCTTTTATTCAACCGAGAGGAGTGAAAGAATGATGCATCAAATCAACACAATCCCTTGTCCTCACTGTGGCGCTCGATATAAAGCTCCACTTACCATTCCACAGGCCGGTGGACTGATAACTTGTGCAAAATGTGGCGAAACTTTTACCATCTTTCCTGAAAAGAAAAAAGAAGAGGTGATAAAGCCTAAAGATGAGCACATTTACAAACAACTGCCTGATGATCCATTTTCCAATATCTTTGTTATGAAAGAAGATGGTAGCATTATCGCAATCTCTTCGCAGGCACTACTACAGCAAAAGATTGTAAAGATGGAAGTGGGCAAAAACGACAGTTGGAGTAAAGATAAGAAGCAGTGGTTGCCGCTTGCAACTGAAGATGAACTTGCCCCCTTCTTTGACTTAGTCTCTCTGAAACTGACAGTTGGTGAAAGTATTGCACCTGCTCCACAAGCGTTGCCTCCCATCTCTTTTAATAGTGATGATGAAATTGAGACACCTTTCCGTGCAATAAGCAAGACAATCCCACCTCAATCTATCACCAAAGAGGTTGGGGCACCACCTAAAAAGGTCGAAAACAACTTTTCAACCAACGAATTTGATGATTTTGATTTTGATGAAGAGAAAAAGAGCCCTGTAGCCCTATTCGCAGCTCTCTTTGTTGTCATTCTTCTTGTTGCCAGTGGAGGAATCTATTTTTTCACGGACCTCTTTAATTCACCCAATACAACAGTAGACACTCCACAAAAAGTTGAGCCTCAACCCGAACAACTGCCAACAATGCCTGCAAAAGCTACAGTAGTAGCAACACCTGACACTGCTGAAAAAAAGGTCGAGCCACAAGAGCGTGTAGCAGCAAAAAGTGTGGTGGTAGAGAAGAAAATTGCTCCTATCGTACAAAAACCAGTCAAAACTGCACCACCCAAAAAGATAGCACCACCCAAAAAGCAGACTCCTAAAAAACAGGTCTCAGCAAAGGCACTCGCTCGATATGGATGGAAGTTACTTAATCGAGGGCGCAACTACAAAGCAATTAAGATATTCAAAAAGGCGATAAAGAAAAAGCCTGCGTACGCTGACTCTTATTACGGACTCGCTGAAGCATATGGCGCACTAGGCAATACAGCAAAAGCAAAACAGTATTACAGAGAATTTCTCAAGCACAATCCTCCACCAGCTCAAAAAAACGAAGTACAGACAATCCTGAACAACTTATAAGCAAAAATAAAATCTACTAGCGAGGTCTTTTGATGATCATTATTTCAACGCTACTATGTGCAACAATGCTCTATACAGCACAACCGAAGCAGTTTCCACAGATAACAATAAAGAAGCCAGTTATCTCACAGCAACTCCACCACATTGAGGTAAAAGCCGAGGAGAAACCGCAGGCAACAAATATGCTTGCAAACCCTCGTATCCCAACTGATGACTTTTTGTGGTTTAATCCAGGGAAAACAGCACCACTTTCTGCCCACTCAGGACAAGCTATCCGCATCAGCTATAATCCTGAAACGCAATCACTCACCACTGCGATTGTTGGGAACGATAGCGCACTGTTCCGCCATTTCTATCCACTGTCAGACAGTGAGCAATCCTCATTAGATGGTGTTCCAGGATGGATAAAACCACGATTAACAATGACTCTCTCATATATTGAAGGGAGCAAACGAGCCGCACTGCTCTCTTTTATCAAAGATGTTACGACACAATATAAAGATGAAGAGTTTCTTGATGAACTCTTTTTCCCTATGGCGTGGAGTAGTCCAGAAGAGCTCACTGTTGAAGATTTCTCGCCACTAATATTTCTTAAGAACGCTCAAACAATTTACACTTCAGCTAGACAACTGCCATACGCCACACTAAACGAGAAGAGTGAAACGGACAGACACACCACTCTCACATTGAAAACGGTGAAAGAGGGCAACGACCATTCGTGGGAGCTGTCAGCGTGGGACTACTATATGTTTGTGGTCCACCCTCGTCTTGATGCTGAACCCTATCAACTTATTGCACCATACAGTGGTCTACCTGATACAGAAAAGTGGGGAGGAACAGATTGGAGAACAGGAATCTGGGAGGGAACACCCTACCGGAAGAGTTATGTAACACACCGCCTCCTTGAAACTCCCTATATTGTAATCGAAGAGGAGTTACAGTCAGGAAAAATACCTTGTTATCAGCAATTCTCATTTGAAAATGCACCACTCTCCATTATCTCAGGAGAGAGAGGCTCCTGTCTTGCCGAAGTTGCATTTAATAATAAGGGGACACTGATTATCTCCTCACTCCCTGAAGATTTTAGCAAAGAGAAATTGCTCAAAAATATGGTTGGATATGGTAAAAATGGTGGACAATATAAAACGGTAACCATTATCACTGAAGATGGTACAATCCCCGCCAATATTCAAGATATATATGAACATACTGTCAATGTTGACCATCTTTCGAGCGTTTCTACGGCAGACTTTACTGTTGAACATCTTTTTGTACAACCACAAGATGCAGAATCACCCGTGCGAGCAATAGACAAAGTTATTATCCCGTTAAGCGATAAAACCGCCGTATACAAAATGCTCTCTGACAACAAACTCGATTTTGAAACATTTCTCAATCTGGGTGGCACTCTTGAAATACATGTCGGCAAAGCTGATTTAGCAGGATTAACACTTCCAACGGGTATCACTGCCGTTGCGGGGAAAGAGTCCCTTGCAACAGACATTACCGGACACCCTCTCTTCGCTACCACGCTCACCGCTGCGACATACGCATGGGATTATCAAACCTATATTCGCTATGGAGAAACACCTCTACACAGTGATGAGACTGCGTTTTCACGCGCAGGATTTTGGGGCGGGAAAAATCTTCCGCTCAATGTCGCAGAGAGACGAGAAGCCGAATTGAAGGTTGAAAGAAGCTCTCAGGCGATTAGAGTTGCCTATAACCACTATGGAAACTGTGGTGAAAATCAAGATTTGCTTATCGCCTCGATGCGGACTGCACTGCTCCCTGTTGCTGGGGCCCACGACAGTGGCGAAGATCATGTGTGGGTCGAATTTTTTACTGGAGAAAAGTGGATTCCAATGCAGACAATGTGGTCTGACACCTCGTTTGATGTTGATCAACTTGGACGCATCTGCATGGAGACAAAATGGAATGACTATAAAGGGGGAAAAGATATCTCATTTATTGGAAGTTGGCGTGGAGATAACGCTCTGTTCAACCATACAACAACCTATACCGACAGCGTTACACTGACACTCACCGTAACGGATAAAAATGGGCTGCCAGCTGACGGAACGATGATTCTCCTTGCCACAGAAAACTATTATGATCACGCACAATTGACCGTTGCAGGATATGGGGTAACGGATAAAAATGGACTGCTGACAACAGAGGTCGGTGACAGACGAAACATCTATATTCTAGCAAAGAACAAAGTTCTCGGAGGATTCCCAGACGGCGGCTCTGTTGCACAGGTAATAAAAGCAGAGGAGGCACTTCCTGGAAAAAAATTCTCTGCCTCACTTGCCCTTCCTGGAAGTACGCCACAACTTCTTGAGCAGCCAACTATTGTGGAAAAGCTGTTTGAATCAGAAGAGAATACCAACTCTCTTGATATTCACGCTGTTGATTATGCCGTTCATACATCACCGTATGGAGATAGGACAGTCCTCCTTACCTATTCTGAACCAATCCAAGCACTGCTTTTTGCGGACAAAAATGGCGACAAATGGCTAAAAGGAGAGAAAACCGAAGCACAATCTCTGATGCTTGATAACGCCTTAACGGCACTGCCCGCAGAGAGAGCGTGGGAAATTCTCATTCCCGTAGATGGAACTTCACAACGAATTCTTGCCTACGCCTCTCTTGTAATAGAAGAAACTCCCGATGAAGACACTGAAAGTGTTGATAGTGTTTCATCAGCATCATCAAAAGGATGTGCCATCACCCTGCTTCCCTAAAATTATTTACAAAAAATATTAAATAATCCTTGACAGTCCTAATTAACCCTGCTATAACCAATTCGGACTTGAAAGTCTTTTTACCAATGATCTTTTTGGAGGTTCTTATGAGTATGTATTGTTTTCAGTGCCAAGAGACGGCAAAGAATGTAGCATGCACCGTAAATGGTGTCTGTGGAAAGAAAGAAGATGTCGCAAATTTACAAGATTTGCTATTGTACGCAGTTAAAGGTGTTTCTATCTATCGCTCCGTTGCATCTCTCGAAGTGAGAAATGAGCACGCAGAGTGTAATCAAGTTGACTTCTTTATATTAGAAAGTCTTTTTATGACCATTACTAACGCAAACTTTGACCGTACAAAATTTGTTGCCCAGATTTCAGCGGCTATCAAATTGCGTGACAAAATCAAAGCAACTGCGATTGAATTTGGTGTTGATATTGCTTCAATTCCTTTGTCAGATCACGATGCTGCGACATTCACTGTTACAGAATCTGAGATGGATGGAAAAGCTGCACTTGTTGGTATTCTGGCAACCGCTGATGAGGATGTTCGCTCACTGAGAGAGCTTCTTGTTATTGGTCTGAAGGGAATGGCAGCATATGGCGAGCACGCTTTTAATTTGAAAAAATATAACAAAGAGATTGTTATGTTTATCGAAAAAGCGTTGCTCTCTACAATTGATGATGCTATCTCTGTTGAAGATCGTATCTCACTGGTTATGGAATGTGGAAAATTTGGTGTTGACGCTATGGCCCTTCTTGATGGCGCAAACACTGGAGCTTATGGCAATCCTGAGATTACTCAAGTTAAGATTGGCACAAGAAACAATCCTGCTATTTTGATTTCAGGTCACGATTTGAAAGATTTAGAGCTCTTGTTAGAGCAGACAAAAGGAACAGGCGTTGATGTATATACACACAGCGAAATGCTCCCTGCTCACGCATATCCTTTCTTTAAGAAATTTGATAATTTGTACGGAAACTACGGAAATGCGTGGTGGAAACAAAATGTTGAATTTGAAAGTTTTAACGGACCAGTTCTCTTTACAACAAACTGCATTACACCACCAAAAGAGTCCTATAAAGCTCGCGTTTATACAACCGGCGCTTCTGGATTTCCTGGCTGTACACATATTGATGCAAACAAAGATGGCAACAAAGATTTTTCAGCCATTATCGAACA
>JAGLDR010000064.1 GCA_023145475.1 bacterium | reverse complement strand
CCATCCAACTCCCTGTCCGAATCCAGCGCCCTGCCCGAAGCCTCGACCTCGACCAAATCCACCGCCACGGCCATAGCCGACGCCAGCTTGAACAGTATCAGCTGTTCCACAGTTTCCTAATCCTCTGCCTGTTCTTGGACCGCTTCCGTTTGGTCCTCTTCCATCTCTTCTAGCCATATCATCCTCCATAAGTTATGCACATATGACATCAACAATAATAAACCTACAAATTAAAAAGTCAAGAGGAAAATGTAATTTTGTCTTAGGTAAACATATCCCTATTTGGCATTCCATTTTTCAGGAACGCTTTTGACAGAATGAAAAGAATCGAAAGAAGGGTCGCAATTTCAGTCGCTGCAAAAATAGCAACAACAATTACAATCTGATATTTAACCGCGATACTCGGCGAACTTCCACCAAGAATTGCTCCAGTCATCATCCCAGGAATAGAGACAAGTCCCATTGCTGCGTAATTCGCAAGAACCGGCGCAAGCCCTGCCCTATATGACTCTCTAAAGAATGGCATCGCCGCCTCTCTCACCGTTGCACCCATTGCGAGGGAGACTGCAAAAGTATCTTCATTTTGGAGAATTGACGAATAAAATCGCTCAGTTGTAACAATCGTTCGATTCATGCTATTGCCAAGCAACATCCCCGCAATTGGAATCAACAAACGGGCATCTGTCGGATTTTCTGGCATAAAAACAAAGACCATAAACCATGAAAGAACAACAAAAAGTGTTATTGCAAGTGCCATAAAAATGGCAGGAAACAGTCTTTTACTCAACCCAGAATGGTTAAGAATCGAGAGGTTTGCCGCACCAATCATCACCACAATCCAGCCGACATTCAGCCACGGATTGTTGATTTTGAACATCCATGTCAGATAGATTCCAACAAGTGAAAGCTGAATTGTCATACGAATCATACTGACTGTCGATTTTATAAGAATCTTCCGACCACCTTTTAGCCAGACAAGAGCAAGAAGAGCCACAAGAAAAATAGCAGCAAAGAGAAGCCCTTTTGTTGAAATATCCATTGCTCCGCCCATCAGATCTCTCCTCCAGGAAAAGGAATAACTCGAAAGCCGGCATCTTCCCAGACCGAATCGTGAGAAATCGCAAGAATAGTAATGTGAGGAATCGCCGCAATAACTTTGACAACTCTCGCAATATTTTTTGGATCTAAGGCTGATGTCGCCTCATCAAGAAAGAGAATCGGCCGACTGAGAAAGAGTGCCCTCACCAGCGCAACTCGTTGCATCTCTCCACCTGAAAGATTGCGTGTCGCCTTCTCTTTTGGATTTCCAATATCAACACCAAGCTGCCCAAGCGTTCCCGATATGTTTTTCATAAAAGTATCGCTATCTGGCGCCTTGTCTCTATTTATTTTATAGGAAAATGGGCGCATAATAAAATCAAAAACGCTCTCTTCTTTAAATGGGTGAATCGCCTGAGGAAGATATGAAATCTGCTGACGGACTTGAGAAACAGTATCATCAGAGAGGGTAATTCCATTGATAATAATAGAGCCAGATTCAACAGATAAGAGTCCAAGCATCGCTTTGAAAAGGGTTGACTTTCCGCTGCCTGAATCACCACGCAAAACTGCTTTTTCGCCCTGTTTGAGTGAAAGGGAGAAATCGGAAAAGAGTGGTTTTTCGTTGATTGTTAACGCGAGTGAGTGAAGCTTTAGCATCGCGACTCTAGCCAACTATTTTTCATAGTGGTACGGAACGCTTTCAGCCACCTTATCAGACTTAATTGAGTCAAGGTAGAGAGTATCAGGACAAATATCCTGCTCATGTGGCCACACGACAGTTCCTGCTTCTACTTTTGCTAAAGCAAAATATCGAAGATCCTGAAGCTCTTTAAACACCCCAAAATCGAGAAGCGCAGAACAATCAAAAACGCCACGCTCTCCGTTAGTAAACAGAAGAAAAAGTTTATATTTATCATTTGTTGAAACTGACACGACGCGGGGATTCATTTTTCACCTCAATGGTTCAATTTTATAGGGATGCTCGCCTGATACAGCTAATGCCCAATCAGCTTCCAACTCTTCTCTGTGAATTTCAATCCACGCTTGAAGAATCTTCATTTTTGAACTAGGAATGTGACCATCAAGAATTTTACCATCAAGAATCGCAACAACAACTTCATTCTCTTGATATCGAACATGAATATGAGGTAAAGAGTGTTGTTTATTATCATTAAAGTATAGATAAATAATAATTCCATAAAAAGCAGATATAGACGGCATCGTATTCTCCAAAATATCGTATTCTTGATTATATTCAAAAGAGTATCGATGTAAACCTAATTTCTTATTTATTCGTTGAGTGAAAGTGTCAAATCGTTATAAGGAACGGGGTCATGCTTTCAGCGTGACCCCTCCCCCTCTGACACTCTTCTACTAAATTATCTGAGATTTGCCTTCTTATCACGCCATGCAAGTGCGCCAGTTGGGCAATTTTCAATGACCATTTTGAACTCTTCTACTGAGGCCTCAATTTGAGCTTCGCCAGGTGTGCCAACACGAGTTGAAAAGCCTCTCTCTTTGAAGCCAACCATTGCATTGTTAAGCACTTCATTTGAAATCTTCACACAGATTCCACACTTGATACATTTTCCGCTGTCAAGAATGACAAGTGGATGGCGTGTATCAAAACGAAGTTCATTTTTCATCCCTTCTATTGCTTCAGGATGAGCATGAACATCTTCACTGTGTTCTTTAAGTCCGCAACTATGTTTGTCTGTACAGCTACACTCATAACAGCGTTCGCCCTCTTCCATGATTTCTTGCTCTGTGAAAGTTTTTGAAACCTCTTTAAAGGTTGCTGTTCTCTCTTCAATCGGAATGAGGTGTTGTTCACGGCGTTCGTATGATGCAGGAGCTCCAACAAAAACTAAATCATCTTTCTTCAAATGTTGCCAATGTCCACGAGAGACATTGATGGTGTATGGCTCTTCATATACTTCGCCATTGAACAGTGCAAGGATTCCAAGAGCGGCTCTACGCCCACCAGCGACGGCTTCAACAACTGTCGCAGGACCTGAAACGCAATCACCAGCGGCAAAGACATTCCCGTCCATATTGTAATCACCTTCACGGACTTGCACATCGCCCCACTTGTTGGTTTTAAGTGATTCCGGAGCATCTGTCTTTTGACCAATTGCCGCAATAACGGTGTCAGCCTCAACTTCAAACTCACTTCCTTCAATGGGAAATGGGCGACGGCGACCACTAGCATCCGGCTCGCCAAGTTCCATCTTAACGCACTTCAAAATCTTTTTACCATTCTCTTCACGCAGTGCGATAGGAGCAGTCAAAAGTTCAAAGTTTACACCCTCTTCTTTTGCTTCAAGAATTTCAATATCCTCAGCTGGCATCTCTTTCTCTGTTCTTCTGTAATAACAGTAGACTTCGCCACCAAGACGAACTGATGTTCTGAGGCAATCCATTGCAGTATTTCCACCACCAATGACGATAGTTTTACCTGGATTTTTGCCACTCCAATCAGCTGATGCTATATTTTCAAGCCATGCAATGCCCTTCTCTGCAAAATCTTCGCCTTCAATGCGAGCTGAGCTACTTTTCCACGAGCCAATTGCAACAACAACAGCATCATATTTTGACTTTAATTCGTCCATATCAAGGTTATCACCCAACTTCTTGTTATAAGAAACAGTGATTCCACCCATCTTATCAAGATGTTTGTATTCAGTGTCTAATATCCCTTTTGGAAGACGATATTCAGGAATACCATAGCGAAGCATTCCGCCACCTTTTGGCATCATATCAAAAATATCTGACGCAACTCCTTCAAGTCGAAGATAGTATGCTGCAGCAAATCCAGCAGGCCCAGCACCAATAACGGCAATCTTTTTACCATTGAGTGGTTTGGTCTCTTCAAGATATGATTCGTAGTGCAAATCAGCTGCAAGTCTCTTAAAATCATTGATTGCAACTGGCTTATCTTCAACATTTCTTCGACAATCTACTTCACAAAACCGAGGACAAACACGCCCAATTGACATTGGAAGAGGAATGCGACCTTTTATTATTTGTAGTGACTTCAAAAAATCACCATTTTTACCGGCTTGCACATACTCCTCAACTGTAGCGTGTGCAGGACAAGCGATAGTACAGGGAGCTTCACAGTCACCACTGTGCTCGCTGAGCAACAAATTCAGGGCACTTTGACGCATCTCAACAACATCAAGACTACTAACATCCACATCCATTCCATCTGCTGCAATTGATGAGCAAGAGGGAAGAAAACGACCACTTTTGTTATCTTTTACAATACAGACAAAACAAGATGTAGACTTGCTGACATGACCGCTATAACAGAGTGTTGGAATCGTAATCCCGCACTCTTTTGCGACGGTTAGCAGTGTATTCCCTGCCTCTGTCTGGATAGTTTTCCCATCTATTTTTAGACTTATTTTACTCACTTTGCACCTCCCTTTGGAACTCGCATGATAGTATTCTTCGGACATACTTCAATACAGCTATTACATGTTGTACAGATGGTGTTATCAACAACATAGTCGGGACTAATTGCAGCAACAGGACACGCTTTTCGGCACAGTCCACACTCAACACAGGCATCTTTCTCAATATAGACATCAACAAGAGCGTCACATTGGAGCGCCTCACATTTGTGATGTTCAACATGGTCAATATATTCGTTTTTGTAGTACCGAAGTGTCGCTAACACAGGGTTAGGAGCTGTTTGTCCAAGTCCACAAAGTGAGCCCTTGATGATTTTTGGTCCTAAATCTTCAAGAAAATCGATATCTTTCAATGAACCATTACCAGCGGTAATCTTTTCAAGTGTCTCAAGCATTCTCGTTGTTCCAATACGGCAAAATGTACACTTTCCACAACTTTCGCGAGCAGTAAACTCAAGAAAATAGCGAGCCGTTTCAACCATACAACGGGTATTGTTAATGACAACCAAACCACCAGAACCCATGATAGCTCCGAGTGCTTTGAGTGAGTCATAATCAACAGGAGTATCAAACAGCTTTGCAGGAATACAACCACCTGAAGGACCACCAATTTGCACTGCTTTTACTTCATCTCTGCTTGCACCACCAATCTCGTAGACGATTTCTGCAATCGTTGTTCCCATAGGAACTTCTACCAGTCCAGGATTTGGCAAATCACCTGCAAGAGCAAAAAGTTTTGTCCCCTTACTTCCCTCTGTTCCCACTGAGGCGTACTCATCAGCACCGTCACGGAGAATAAGAGGAACATTACCAAAAGTCTCAACATTATTGATTGATGATGGTCTTCCTTTATAGCCACTATCTGTTGGATATGGAGGACGGAATCGAGGCGTTCCTCTTCGTCCTTCAAGAGAGTGAATCAGTGCAGTCTCTTCACCACAGACAAAGGCACCTGCGCCCTCTTTGATGCGAAGACTAACCCTGCGACCATTCAAATTATCTAACCCAGCTTCCTGAGCCTGCTTGATAGCAATTGCCAAATTGGTGATGGCAAGTGGATACTCCGCTCTTACATATACAAATATATCAACAGCACCAGTTGCCCACGCTGCAACCAACATACCTTCAAGAACTTGATGAGGAACAGATTCCATCAAAGAACGATCCATAAATGCACCTGGATCACCTTCATCAGCATTACAGATTAACACCTTGGCATCGTGATCTTTTGAAGCAAGAAAACTCCATTTAAGTCCAGTAGGAAAACCACCGCCACCACGGCCACGAAGTCCTGATTTCTTCACTTCATCGACAACTTCAGCAGGAGTCATTTTCAGTGCATTCTCAAGTCCTTTATATCCGCCATACTCTTTGTAAACATCCAAAGAGATTGGGTTAATTTGACCAGCAAGAGCGGTAACTTTAACCTGCTCTTTATCTGAGCGCTCTGTTCTAAAAACTAACTGTTGCGATTTATCAACCGACATAACGGCATCAAGAGACTTTTGGGTTGGCTTTAAATGGCCAAAAAAGACGCTCTCGCCCTCTGTAACGACCTCAATCATAGGCTCGGCGTAACAGTGTCCAAGACAGCCAACTTCTACGATTTCAACATCATCAGTCATATTCTCTTTGAAAAAGGAGAGTACATCGCCAGCACCTGCGGCCAGTCCACAACTTCCCGTTCCTATTTTTATCTGCTTAATCATGCGTTTTCCCCCTTCTTTTTGTAATCTTTAAGTGTCTTCAAAAGGGACTTTCTATCCAAGTTTCCATGGACAGCACCATTGACAGCGATAACCGGAGCCAAACTACAGCATCCAAGACAGGCAACAACATCAAGAGTAAACAGATCATCGTCAGTTGTCTCGCCAGCTTTGACTTTTAACTCATCAGAAATCCAGCCAATAACAAGAGAGCTCTGTTTGATGTGACATGCGGTACCGTCACACACTGAAATAATGTACTTACCTGGCTTCACCCTTTTAAACTGAGAGTAAAAACTTACAACACCTTCAACTTCAACCAATGGAACGCTAAAGTGTTGAGAAATCGCGGCAATTGCCTCATCAGAGACAAAACCATCTTGAGCTTGCGCTCCTTGCAGGGCAGGAATAAGATAACTTCTGTCATCTGAGAACTGCTTTAAAACATCGGTGTAATCACTCATAAACGACCTCCGTGTATGGATTTGTTAGACGCCATATCGCGACATTTTACAGGGTGATAAAATAAAAAGCAACAGAGAATAGATTAAAAAACCAGAAAATAGATAACCCCTTAATTTTACTAGGACTAACTTTTTTGTAATTTTATCACACTCCTGTATCCTAGAGAGAACCATATCGTCTTGGAGGAAAGATGCGAACACTTTTACTTTTCACACTGCTTCTCTCACTCGTCCTTAGCTGTAGCGAGCAGTATAAAGCAGAGCAGAAACTGGCAACAAGCGGAATTGAATGGAGTGAAGAACATTTTATCCTCGCATCACAAGCAGGAAATGGCGCGGCAGTCACAATATTTATTAATGCGGGAATGAATCCCAATATCACTGATGCAAAGGGGCTTTCACCTCTTCTTCTCTTTGCAAATAGTGGCGATAGAGAGATGGTAAAATATCTTCTTGAGAAATCAGACACAATGCTGACAGACAATACAAAGAGAAATGCTCTCCATCACGCTCTGCTGAACCACCATTTTAACCTTACCGCCCTTCTCCTCAAGGCTGGAGTCGATCCACTTCAGAGTGATAATTTTGGCAGGACAGCTCTCCACTATGCTGCAGGAGCAACGGGAAAAGCAAATAACAAGAGTGTCGCTCTATTAGTTAAAGCAAAGTGCCCGGTCAACAAGCGTGATAAAGAGCAAAACAGCCCACTTGCCTATGCTGCGCTCGCTGGCAATCTTCCTGTTGTAAAAACAATTATTGAAGCGGGCGGCTCTATCGCTATTCGCAATGGACATGGCGAGACTCTGCATCAAATGGTCAGAAAAACAGAGTGTAACACCTGCTCTGCAACTGCCGACTGGTTAGAAAAAGAATACAAAAAAAGAATCCAAACATTAGAGTAGTCACCACCTCTCATTTGTCATCTCTCTGTTTTTACTAGAGTTTCAAAATAATGAATACATTAACATATGAGCAGACGCTCTAATGTTCTGAAATTATTATATTTTTTTCATTTTTTACTTGACTCTTTAATTGAGGACTCTATACTCGTTTTTGGATGATACATCCGCCCAACGACATTTTGGAGGTATGCTGATGGAATGCAGAACGAGTCAGTTAAAAGATGCAGTAGACATCTTCGTAGACAAACATGGAAACGGACGAGAAAATCTTCTTGCGATGTTGCAAGATGTAGTCAAAAAGTTTGGCTATGTTAGTGGTGCAGCGCTCATTGAAATTAGTAGAGTGATGGATATTTCCATCGGTGAGATTCACGGTGTTGCCACTTTTTATTCATTTATCAACACAACTAAAAAAGGCACAAATGTTATTCGAGTATGTCAATCAGTTAGTTGCGATATGGCGGATAAAAATCGCCTCATTCGCATACTTGAAAGAGAGACAGGAACAAAAATGGGAGAGACTGATGAAGATGGTCTTTTCACTCTTGAATACACAAACTGCATGGGTATGTGTGACAAAGGTCCAGCGATGATGATTAACAACGATATTTATGCAAGCCTAACAGCTGAAGGCGTTGCAGATATCATAGACAAATACCGGGGGAAATGATGAGCAGAGAAAAGCGCATTCTTTTAAATCCCTTTGATACGGGAAGTGGTCTTAAAAAGGCAATAACAGAGACTCCTGAAGCAGTTATCTCAATTGTACAAGAGTCTGGAATGAAAGGAAGAGGTGGAGCTGGCTTTCCAACAGGTCTTAAGTGGAAATTTGCCGCAATGAATAAAACTGAACGCAAGTTTGTCATCTGTAATGCAGATGAAGGCGAGCCAGGAACTTTCAAGGATCGAGAGATGCTTTTGAACTATCCTGAAAAATTGTTTGAAGGTATGGTGATTTGTGCGTGGGCAACCGGCGCGACAGAAGGATTCATCTATCTACGAGCTGAATACGATTTTATGCGTAACGATCTCGAAGCTAAAATGCAAGAGATGAGAGACAAAAATCTTTTAGGCACAAACATTCTTGGTGGCAACTTCTCTTTTGATATATCAATCAAAATGGGCGCTGGCGCATATGTTTGTGGAGAAGAATTTGCACTTATCGAAAGCATGAATGGACAACGAGGAGAGCCTCGCAATAAACCTCCATTTCCTGCTGAAAAAGGCTACCTTGATATGCCAACAATTGTTAACAATGTTGAAACTCTCAGCTATATTCCTCACATTCTCGCAAATGGCGCAGAGTGGTTTGCACAGATGGGCATTGAAGGCTCAGCTGGAACAAAACTCTTCAGTGTTAGTGGCGATGTTGAAAAACCAGGAGTCTATGAATTCGAGCTCGGAATCACCGTTGCTGAATTGTTAGAAGAGGTTGGTGGAACAGGCGCAAAAGCGGTTCAAGTTGGTGGCTACAGTGGCGAAAATGTTGCAACAAAAGATTTTGATAAAGCAATAAGTTTTCAAGGCCTCCCTTCTGGTGGCTCTACAATCGTCTTTGGACAAGACCGAGATATGTTAAAAGTTTTAAGAAACTATATGGAATTCTTCACAGAAGAGAGTTGCGGTCAATGTACTCCCTGCCGTGAAGGAAACTATCAGCTTTTAGAAGCCATTAAACGAATGAACACCTGCAACTGCTCTGTTAGAAAGCTTAAAGATATGTTTCAGTTGTGTGAAATTATGAAAGATAGCTCAAAGTGTGGATTGGGACAGACTTCTCAAAATGCCTTTGTCTCTGTTATTAACAATTTTAGGGATGAAATCCTGTTTAGATGAGGTGAGTTATGACTATAATACCTATTACCATTGATGGAACTTCTTATGAAGTTGAGCAGGGAATAACTGTACTTGACGCATGCAAAACTGCTGGCGTTAAAATCCCTACTCTCTGCTATCACCCCGATTTGAATGTTGCTGGTGTATGCCGAATTTGTATGATAGAAATTGATGGATACAAAAACTTGCAGGCTGCCTGTGCACTACCTGTCGGAAAAGATATGAATATCAACACAAAAACATCTCGCGTTCGTAACGCAAGACGCTTTAACCTTGATTTGATGCTTTCTGATCACTATGGCAACTGCTATACCTGTTCAAGAAACGGTAATTGTGAACTTCGATCACTTGCTGACGAATATGGTGTTGATAAATTCCGTTTTCCAAAACAAGAGAAAAAACGGCATAAAATTGACGACAAATCTTTCTCTATTATCAGAGATCAAGACAAGTGTATCAACTGTAAACGATGCATTAGAACATGTATTGATATGCAGAAAGTCAATGTCTATGAGACAGCAAACAAAGGACACGATGTTCAAATTCAAGTTGCTTTGAACAAATCTATTGCCGATGTTATCTGTATCAACTGTGGTCAATGTGTTACCCACTGCCCAACTGGTGCTCTTTGGACAACTGATGTTTCTGATGAAGTTTGGGAACACATCGAAGATCCTGATACGTTTGTTGTTATGCAGACTGCTCCAAGTCCTCGTGCCGCAATTGGCGAAGAGTTTGGACTTCCAGCTGGAACATCAGTAACAAAAGAGTTAAATGCAGGGCTGAGAAAAGCTGGCTTTGACAAGATATTGGATGCGAACTTTGCAGCCGATTTGACAATTATGGAAGAGGGAACAGAGTTGCTCGGCCGCTTGAAAGCTGCCGTTGTTGACAAAAATCCTGACATAAAGTTGCCAATGATTACTAGCTGTTCACCAGGATGGGTAAAATTCTGTGAGCACTATTATCCTGAATATCTTGGACACCTTTCAACCTGTAAATCTCCACAGCAGATGTTTGGCGCAATGATTAAGACATACTACGCAGACAAAATCAATGTCGATCCTGCGAAGATAAAAGTTGTTGCATTAATGCCTTGCTCAGCTAAAAAATATGAGTGTAATCGCCCAGAAATGGGAGATAGCGGATTCCAAGATGTTGATTACGGTCTGACAACTCGCGAGATGGCAATGATGCTCAAAGAGGCAGGAATTGATCTTAAAGAGATGCCAAAAGAGCCTTTTGATGATGTTATGGGTGACGGCTCTGGTGCTGGTCTTATTTTTGGTGCAACTGGTGGTGTAATGGAAGCCGCTATTCGTACCGTTTATGAGTTGGTAACAGGCAGACCAGTTCCCTTTGAAGGCTTGAAAATCACTCCTGTTCGCGGAATGGAAAGCATTAAAGAGGCTGCTCTCATGATTGAAGGCACTCTCCCTGCATTCTCATGGCTTGAAGGTGTTGAGCTGAAAGTTGCCGTTGCACACGGCACCGCTCATGCAAAAACATTGATGGACAAGTTGAAAAAAGGCGAACTAAACTATCACTTTATCGAAATCATGGCATGTCCAGGTGGCTGTCTTGGTGGTGGTGGACAACCTATCCCAACAACTCCTGAGATCAGAGAAGCCCGTGCAAGAGCAATCTATGCAGAAGATGAATCACTAGAGATTCGTAAATCGCATGAGAATCCTCAAATTACACAACTCTACAAAGAGTTCCTTGGCGCTCCAGGTGGACACAAGTCACACAAATTGTTGCACACCACCTATACCAAGAGAAGCAAATACTTTACTAAAGACGATTAATAAAGATTTCCCCCCCCCCAAAGACAGCAGAGGCGTAACTTAGTTATTTCTCTGCTGTCACCCCCCCTTTTTTTTTCTGCGACCCATTCAAATTACATCATTAGTGCAATTTTGCCCTCATTTCTAAGACTTTTTGAAAAAATTATTCCTCTACAGTAAAACCAGTAATATTGAAGCAGGTGAAAGGATAAAAATCACTATATCAAAAAGGAGGAAGTGAGATGAACAAAAGAGCAATAGAGATAGAGTATCGTGACATATCAAAAGATGTCCACGAGAATAAAACAAAGTTTTTTATAAAACCGGTAAAGACAGAAACGATGAGCAAATTGATGACAGGCTATGG
>JAGLDR010000063.1 GCA_023145475.1 bacterium | reverse complement strand
AATGTTGGTGAGGCTGCAGGTATTATTGCGGCGCAATCAATTGGTGAACCAGGAACTCAACTTACAATGAGAACATTTCACACTGGTGGTGTTGCCTCTCGTGCTGTTGAGAAGACAAGTCACGAAACAAGAAGAGATGGTACACTTATCTGGAGTGATATTAAAGTTCTTACAAAAGAGATTCTTGATCCAATCACAGATGAGCCAACAGGCAAAAATGAGTGGATTGTTATCAACAGGAATGGAAAACTCATTGTAAAAGATAGCCACGGCCGTGAAAGAGAAAAATATCCTGTAACATACGGTATGACATTGATTTTTAAAGATGGAACACCAGTGAAACAAGGCGACAAGTTGGCTGCATGGGATCCATACAACAATCCAATTGTTGCTGAAACAGACGGTTTTATTAAGTTTGTTGATCTTGAAAATGGTGTTAACATCAAAGAAGATAAAGATAAGCAGACTGGTATGTCTAAACAGGTTATTATTCCAAGTGGTCGTGATACCAAACTCTCTCCAAGACTTATTATTGTTGAAGAGGGCAAGAGCAAGCCTAAGAAACTTGAGCGAGGAGAAGCACTTTACCACCTTCCTGTTAGAGCCTATCTTGAAGTCAAAGAGGGCCAGAAAGTGCGTCGAGGTGATGTTATTGTTAAGGTTCCTCGTGAAGCAAGAAAGACAAAAGATATTACTGGTGGTTTGCCACGAATTAGTGATTTGTTTGAAGCTCGTAAGGTTAAGAATCCTGCCATTGTTTCAGAGATTGAAGGAAGTATTTCTACTGCTGAAGCAGGAAAGGGTATCAGAGCACACAAGCTAGTTACTGTTACACCAGGGAAGGGTGAAGCCCGTACCTATAAGATTTCATTGGAAAAACATGTTAATGTTCACGATGGTGATTGGATTGATGCCGGTGATCCTCTTGTTGATGGAGCGGTTGATCCTCATGATATTTTACAGATTAAAGGTGAAAACGAAGTTGCGAAATTCCTTGTACAAGAGGTACAAAAGGTCTATAAACAACAGGGTGTTCCAATCAATGACAAACATATCGAAGTTATCGTTAAGCAGATGATGAGAAAAGTTAAAGTTATTGATGGTGGTGATACAACATTGATGAGTGATGAATTTGTTGAAAAAGAGAAGTTAGAACAGATTAACGATGCAATTGAACAGACTGGTGGAAAACCTGCACAGTGGGAGACCATTCTTCTTGGTATTACAAAAGCTTCGTTGAAAACAGAGTCATTTCTCTCAGCTGCCAGTTTCCAAGAGACTACCAAAGTGCTTACGAACGCAAGTATCGAAAGAAAACGCGATGTTCTCAGAGGCATTAAAGAAAATATTATTATTGGTAAGATGATTCCTGCTGGTACAGGTTATCCTCGCTATGCAGCAAGTAGATTTGAGGTTGACTTTAAAGAGGATTCAGCGGATGCTGAAGCACCTGTTGAGACAAAGACGGACGCTGAAAGCTAATTCGCTCTTTTGCACGATGTTTGAGAAAGGCTCCCGAAAGGGAGCCTTTTTTTTAACCCCTCAGTCAGCAAAGCTGCCAGCTCCCCTTAAAAATGGGAGCATTGGTTTGTTTTTTCTTCCTTTTTCAAGGGAAATGGGTTCTTTTTACAGAATTCTTGCCATATTCACCTCTTCTGTTTACCATACAGCGGTTGATTTGATTATGTAGGATATAATATGAAGCTAAAATACCTTTTTCTTTCACTGATGATTGCACTGATTTTCAGTAGTTGTGCCCCAATGCAGACCCGTCCTAAAGAGCAGCTTGCATTTAATACAGTCACTGACACACTCTCTGTTTTGCATGCAAATAAAAAGTATGATGAAGCAGATGAGTATATCAGAGGTGCGCTGACAAAAAAGTGGGCGACACACGAATATGATACCCTCTATTTTTTGCTTGGAAAGACCCTCTTTTATAAAAAAGAGTATGGTAAAGCGTCGCGAACGCTTGCTCACATCAAAGTTCCTGCACAGTTTCCAGTGCGACTGCCACTTTTGCAGACAGAGATTGCCTACCGGGGAAAAGAGTACAAGAAAGCATTAGAACAAGCTTTTAAGGCCTATCTTGCCCTTGGCCCACAAGAGAAGGTGACCCTCTCAACATATATTTTGATGAGTTATCTCTATCTTGAAAAGATGAAAGAGGCGCGACTGTGGTACAGCAAAATTAATCGTGAAAAGAAGCGCGCAGCAGAGGTTGAGTTAGCGTTGTGGAAGGCCGTATATCCCCAAAAGTATCTGGAGTTTATAGCAAAAGACGAGGATGCTAAAAAGATAGAGGATGGTGCTGCAATTGCTCCTGACGAGATTGCAACAGAAGAGGAAATCGCACTTTCCGAGATTTTTCCTGTATATACCCCTGATTGGAACTCTCTTTGCATTATGCTGAATGAGGATGCAAAGTGGGCAAAGTTCAACGAAGTCATTAAAAAGTTCTTTACTTGGTATTTCAAAGATTTTAAAAAGAGCAATGTCGTGATAACAGAGACATCTTTTTTGACAAAAGATGATGTTATAAAGAATTTTCAAGTGGCTGTTGAAAAACGGTGTTTTGCCGTTGTTGGACCACTCTTTAGTGAGGATTTTTCCTCTGAATTTGTGGCGCAGTCTCAATCAACTTCCATTCCGGTTCTTACCTACAACCGTTTTATTGCCCCTGTTACAAAAGCGCACCGATTTTTTAACTTTCGATTTAATGAAGATGAGTCGATACCGCTTGTCGTGAAGAGATTGCTCTCTGAAAATGAAAAGACGAGATTTGCACTGGTCTATATTGATAACTTTGCTGGACGAAATCTGCGTGATACCTATCTTGAGCGGATTAGAAAAGAGAAGGGAGTCGTGACCAATATGTTAGCCATTGCTCCAGGTGATACCGGATTTTTGGACGATTTAGACAGAATTGTCACGAAACCAGAAGGGTATAAAAATGCGTTATGGGGCTTTAAACAGCGGAATGCCGCAAAATACAGCTCATCAACACTGATGGCGCGCGCGGTGAGCCGTTTTAACAAATTGGTTCCTGGTGGCACAAATTATGATGCAGTCGTCTTTCTGTTAGATAGCAAGCAGATTGCAATGATTGTTCCAAGCTTTCCCTATCGCAACATAGAGTTTAACTATCATTCTCGGTGGGAGAAGTTTCGTATACGCAAGCTTAATGCAGCGATGCGGAAACTCTATCCTGATTGGAAGGTAACACAAATTACCGCAATCTTTCCCCAGGATGTCTACTACAACAAAAACTTTGCGCAATCGATTGGCAAGTTTATTGATGGCTCAGTTGTTGCAGTTCCTGCCACCCGCTCTATGGTTGACAGCAAATATCACTCTGAGTTTGTACTTGCAATGCAGAAGGGTATGGAGCGAGCGCCATTTGCAATTGAAAAACGACTTGCAGATATAGCACAGACTCTCGCTGTTCTCAGTGAAGGGGCGAAAGAGGGCGAAGATATTGCAAAAGCGTTAGCCACACTGTTGACTGCTGCTATTCCCTCACTCACTGGTGGAATAATTCAGTTTGACGATACAAATCGCTTTAAGGGGCGAGGCATTATTGTCGAAGGGCGAAAAGGGGATGGATTCCTCTCCGCATCGGAAGATGAGGCGTTAGAAAAAAAGAAAAAGTCTGATAAAAAGGGTAAAAAGGGCGGAAAGCCTGCAAAACAGAGTGCTCCACCCAAAAGTGAGACTGAAAAGAAAAAATGATTCGCTACATCATCTCTGTTATTATTGCTACGACGGCGATTCTGCTCTGCTATCTTTGGTATCCTATCTATATTCTGAGTGGGAAACGAGCGGGAATGCTCTTTATCCGTACCTTTTTCTCAACACTTCTAAAAGCAAATAATATTACGGTCAAGATGAGTGGGCTTGAACATATCGATCTCGAGCAAAACTATCTTATTTTGTCTAACCATCAGAGCATTTTTGATATTCCTATCGTCTCCGCCTCATTGCCACTTGATATCCGGATTTTTGCCAAACAGGAGTTGATTCATATTCCTCTGTTTGGGTGGGGAATGTGGCTGTATGACTTTGTCTTTGTTAATCGTAAAAAGAAGAAAGATGCGATGCTTTCGTTGCATCGAGCAGCAGATACGCTCAATAACTTTTCATTTTTAGTCTTTCCAGAGGGAACTCGCTCAAAAGATGGTCGTGTTCACTCCTTTAAAACAGGGGCAATCGAGATAGCGCGGCTCAGTGGAAAGCCGGTGCTTCTTGTGGCTGTCAGAGGCTCAGGAAATATTATGAAGAAAGATAGTTTGTTTGTTTCAGGAGGCTCTATTGAGATTCAAATCTTTCCTCCTGAGATGGTTGCTAAGAATGATAATCGAAAAGAACGAGCCAAAGAGTTCCAAAAGATTATTGCATCGTTTGTCGAATAACAGTCACTCAGTTGATTTCATCATCCTTGCCTTAACGGTTAAAACCAGAGCATAAATAGAGGCCAATAAAGAACGCTTATTGATTAAAGCGTAGAATAGAATTAAAAAATCCGCTTTTTGTTATAAATATATCAAGTTAAATCAAGCCATTGCAAGCATTTAGTAAAAATAGTTTGACACTAGTATGACCCTTCATATAATCCACCTCGGCTTTTTTGTAGTTTAGGTGTTTTGGAGGGTTTAACCGAATGCCGACGATAAATCAACTTATCCGTAAAGGACGAAAGGACTCGATCAAAAAGAGTAAGTGCCCCGCACTGCTCGCGTGTCCACAAAGAAAAGGTGTATGCGTTCGTGTTTACACAACGACACCTAAGAAACCCAACTCAGCATTGCGTAAGGTTGCGAGAGTAAGACTTACCAGTGGCTTTGAGGTTACCTGCTATATTCCTGGAGAGGGTCACAACCTTCAGGAGCACAGTGTGGTTCTCGTTAGGGGTGGAAGAGTTAAAGATCTTCCTGGTGTTCGCTACCATGTTGTGCGTGGTTCCCATGATACTTCCGGCGTTGACGGAAGAAGACAGGGCCGCTCTAAGTATGGTACGAAAAGACCGAAATCTTAATTTAGAGAGAGGGTAGTTATGCCTAGGAAGAGTTTTATCGCCAAGAGAGAAATCCTACCGGATTCTAAGTATGGCGATGTCTTGCTTCAGAAGTTTATCAATAAGGTTATGTGGGAAGGGAAGAAGAATCTTGCCGAACGCATAGTCTATGGTGCACTTGAATCTGTGGCAAAAGACAAAAAGGAAGATGTTGTAGAGGTTTTTAAAAAGGCAATCGACAGTGTTCGTCCGAGAGTCATGGTAAAATCGACACGCATCGGTGGTGCGACATATCAGGTTCCAACCGAGGTTACTCTCGAGAAGAGCCAGGCAATCGCAATGACATGGCTTATCACGTTTGCTCGCAAGCGCGGTGAGAAGGGGATGGTTACTCGCCTTAAAGCAGAACTTGATGATGCTTTTCATGGTCGTGGCAGCACCTATAAGAAGCGTGAAGATACGCTGAAAATGGCAGAAGCAAACAAAGCGTTTGCACACTTTAAGTGGTAAGGATAGGAAGGTAATGAAAAACGTCTCTTTAGAACATATTCGTAATATAGGTATTGCAGCTCATATAGATGCCGGCAAAACGACAACGACAGAGCGAATTCTCTATTATACTGGTGTGTCTCATAAAATGGGCGAAGTTCATGAAGGAACTGCGGTTATGGATTGGATGGCTCAGGAGCAGGAGAGAGGAATTACGATTACCTCTGCTGCAACAACTGCTAGCTGGCGTGACCACAGAATCAACATTATAGATACTCCTGGGCATGTCGACTTTAAAATGGAAGTTGAGAGAAGTCTTCGAGTTCTTGATGGTGCTATCCTTGTCTTTTGTGCAGTTGGTGGCGTTGAGCCACAATCTGAGACTGTCTGGCGTCAAGCTGATCGTTATAAAGTTCCTCGCATAGCATTCATTAATAAAATGGATCGCGTTGGAGCTGATTTTTATCATGTCATTGAGATGATGAAAGATCGACTTGGTGCAAATGCTGTTGCTGTTCAGATGCCACTTGGTGCAGAAGCTGACTTTGAAGGAATGGTTGATATCGTTGAGATGAAGACCTACCTTTATGACAGTGACTTGCTCGGTGCTGAATATCAAGTGTTAGATTCTATTCCAGAAGGTCGCGAAGATGATGTAGCAGAGATGCGTGAAGCATTGATTGATGCCGCTTCTGTTTTTGATGATGAAATGCTTGAGTATTATCTTGAAAATGGCGAAGTGACTAACGATATGTTAAAGCGCGCTGTTAGAAAAGGCACTGTTTCTGGTGATTTGAATCCTGTTTTCTGTGGAACAGCCTTTAAGAATAAAGGCGTTCAAAGACTGCTTGATGGTGTAATAGACTATCTCCCAAGTCCTCTAGATGTGATTCCAGAGGTCGCGCTCGATAGGCGTGATAAAGAGCTGAATGTAACAGCAACATCTGATTTTCTGAGTGCGTTTGTCTTTAAAATAGTTGCCGATCCTTTTGTTGGTGAGCTTGTCTATGTTCGTGTTTATTCCGGCACCCTCAAGAAGGGAACGCAGGTTTTTAATGCAGACAGTGGCAAAGTTGAGCGCATTAGTCGACTGCTTAGTATGCATGCAAATAAACGAGAGGATGTTGGCAGTATTCCTTCGGGAAATATTGGTGCAATCGTTGGTTTAAAGGATGTGCGAACTGGTGCAACTTTGTGTGAGAAAGCGAATCCTGTTCGATTTGAGACAATGGATTTTCCAGATCCTGTTATTTCTGTTGCCATTGAGCCAAAAACACGAGCAGACGAAGAGAAGTTGGCCTATTCTTTGCAGCGATTAGCAAAAGAAGACCCAAGCTTTAAAGTCCATACAGATGCAGAGACAAGCCAGACAATTATCTCAGGAATGGGAGAGTTGCATTTGGAAATCCTTGTTGATCGTTTGAGACGAGAGTTTAAGGTTCTTGCCAATGTCGGAGATCCTCAGGTAAGCTATAGAGAGACTTTCAAAAAAGCTCTTAAGCATCAAATACGCTATGTAAAACAGACTGGTGGTAAAGGCCAGTATGCACATATTGAACTTGAAATAGAACCGGGTGAGCCAGGTAGTGGTGTTAATTTTGAAAGCAAGATTACGGGCGCTATCCTTCCTCGCGAATATATAAAATCAGTTGAAAAGGGTCTTAAGCTCTTTGCAGTTAACGGACAGATGGGATATCCTTTAGTTGATGTTACTGTCTATCTTGTTGGTGGTTCTTTTCATGAGGTTGACTCTTCAGAGATGACTTTTAAGGTTGCAACAATTCAGTGTTTGCGTGAAGCAGAGCAAAAGTCGGGTGTTACCCTTCTTGAGCCCTATATGTTTGTTGAGGTTACAACTCCAGAACAACATACAGGCGATGTTCTTGGTCACCTTCAATCTCGTCGTGCTGAAGTAAGTGGCATGGATGAAGCAAACACCCCTAATTTAAAAGTAATAAAAGCGTTTGTTCCACTGTCTGAGATGTTTGGATATGCTACGGCACTCCGATCACTGACTCAGGGACGCGCAACATATTCAATGGAATTTAACTCATATAGAGTGATTCCTGAATCAATAATGAAAAAGAGATTTGGATAAGATGGACCATCATAAGGGAGAACGAGATGGCAAAAGCAAAATTTGAGAGATCGAAACCACATGTTAACATCGGTACAATTGGCCATGTTGATCACGGTAAGACAACGCTTACTGCAGCGATTACGAAGACTCTGGCAGCCAAAGGTAATGCAGAATTTGTAAGTTTTGACAACATTGATAAGGCACCAGAAGAGAGAGAAAGAGGCATCACTATTGCGACAGCGCATGTTGAGTATGAGACAGATAATCGTCACTACGCCCATGTTGATTGTCCTGGTCACGCTGATTATGTAAAAAACATGATTACAGGCGCCGCCCAAATGGATGGAGCAGTTTTGGTAGTTAGTGCATCTGATGGCCCAATGCCACAGACACGCGAGCACATATTGCTTTCTCGTCAGGTTGGTGTTCCTTATATTATAGTATTTTTGAACAAGGTTGACCTTGTAGATGATGACGAGCTGATAGAGTTAGTTGATATGGAAGTAAGAGAGCTTCTTGATCAATATGAATTCCCTGGCGACGACACACCATTTATCCAAGGTAGTGCTCTTAAAGCATTGAACACAGATGATGCAGATAGCGAAGATGCCAAATGTATTCATGAGCTTATGGACGCATGTGACACCTATATTCCACAACCAGAAAGAGTGATAGATAAACCATTTTTGATGCCAATTGAAGATGTTTTTAGTATCAGTGGTCGTGGAACAGTTGTAACTGGTCGTATCGAACGAGGCATCGTTAATGTTGGTGATAAGATAGAGATTGTAGGTATCAAAGATACTCAAACTACTACAGTTACTGGTGTTGAGATGTTTAGAAAGCTTCTTGATGAAGGAAGAGCAGGCGACAATGTTGGTTGTTTGATTCGTGGTATCAAGAAAGACGAAGTAGAGCGTGGCCAAGTTCTTGCGAAACCAGCAAGTATTACCCCGCATACAAAGTTTGAAGGTGAAGTTTATATTTTGAAGAAAGAAGAGGGTGGTCGTCATAAGCCATTTTTCAGTGGCTATCGTCCACAGTTCTTTTTCAGAACAACAGATGTAACTGGTACACTCGCTCTTCCAGAAGGAATCGAGATGGTTATGCCTGGTGATAATGTTACAATTAAAGTTGAGTTGATAGCCCCAATTGCTATGGACGAGGGACTTCGATTTGCTATTAGAGAAGGCGGTCGTACCGTTGGATCTGGTGTTGTATCTAAGATTGTTGAGTAGACTTTTTAATTTTTTTGTTAGGTGATAGTTATGGGTACAAAGAAAAAAACGGGCGCACGAGTTAAGGTTACTTTAGTATGTTCTGAGTGTAAGAGAAAGAATTACACAACAATGAAGAATCGCAGAAATACGGTTGACAAGCTCGTTCTGAAGAAGTATTGTTCGTTCGATAGAAAGCATACTGAGCATAAGGAAGGTAAGGTCTAATGATCAGTTTGGGTAGGCTAGTAGCTCAATTGGCAGAGCATCGGTCTCCAAAACCGAGGGTTACAGGTTCGATTCCTGTCTGGCCTGCCATCTTATTACTCCGTGAAAGAGAGGATTGCAATGAAAAATAGTAAGCTGATTTTGATGGTGTATGTGGCGGCATTTGTCCTTCTACTCTATTTCTCTATCCAATTTGCGGATGCTGTTCTTGCTGCTCGCGCTATTGATATGGCCGATAGAATGGTTCTTTCGCTTTTGCCACTTTCTAACTTAGTTGGATTGTTGCTTGCTTCCGGTATCACATTTTTTCTGTGGAGTGGAAATGCATGGTGGAGTGGAAAAGAAGAGAAGAGAAAGTTCCGTTCAGAGCTTGATAAAGTTATTGATGAGCTGAAAAAGGTTGCATGGCCTGGCAAAGATGAGACAAAGATTACTACTATTTCTGTTTTTGTTTTTGTCTTTGTTATGATGGGGATTTTTATTGTGTTTGATCTTGTCTGGTCAAATCTATCGAAACTCATTTGAGTGGGAGTAAGAGTTGATGAAGTGGTATGTTATACACACGCAGTCAGGACATGAAAACAAGCTAAGAAATGCCATTATGGCTGCTGTCGAAAGTAAGGGAATGCAAGATAAGTTTGGAGAGATTCTTGTCCCTGAAGTTGAGACAGAAGAGCTCAAGGCTGGCAAAAAGAAGATTATCAAGAAAAATTATTATCCTGGTTATGTCTTTATTGAGATGGCGTATGATGAGTTTTCGTGGGCACTTGTTAAAGGTGTTGCTATGGCTCGTAAACCTGCGTTTATTGGTGAGCGGAAACGCTTTACAAAAAAAGATGTAATTAATAGACCCGTTCCCGTAAGAGAGACTGAGATTGCAAAGATTCGTCAAATTATTGAAGAGGGCGATGCAGGCATTATATCAGAGCTTATCTACGAGAAGGGTGAGGTTGTCTTGATTAAAGAAGGGCCGTTTGAAGGATTTAAAGCGGTTATTGATGAGGTTAAAGAACAGAAGGAAAAACTGGATGTTCTTGTTAATATTTTTGGGCGTTCTACACCCGTTGAATTGAGCTTTTCACAAGTTGAAAAGGTCGAGGACTAAAATTTAAAGGAGAAAAGGATTATGGCAAAGAAGATTCTCGCCAAGATTAAGCTGCAGATTCCTGCAGGACAGGCAAATCCGGCTCCTCCCGTTGGTCCCGCACTCGGTCAGCACGGTGTTAACATTATGGAGTTTTGTAAGGCGTTTAATGCACGCACTCAAGAGCAACGAGGATATATCATCCCTGTGCAATTGACTGTGTTCGGTGATCGTTCATTCAGCTTCATAACAAAGACACCTCCTGCCTCTCAGTTGCTTATGAAAGCAGCTAATAAGAGTAAAGGATCCGGGGAGCCTAACAAGAAGAAGATTGGTACTATTACGATGGAACAAGTGGAAGAGATTGCCAAAATGAAGATGGAAGATCTTAACACAACCGACATTGAAGCTGCTAAGCGTATCATTGCTGGTACAGCGCGAAGTATGGGATTAAATGTCAAAGGGGTCGTAATATGAAGTACGGAAAAAGAATGAAAGATGTTGTCGCTAGTATCAACAATGTTGAACGACACACATTTGAAGAGGCCTTTGCCCTTATGGAAAAGGCAAAATCAGAGAAATTTGATGAGACCGTTGAATTGTCTTTTAATCTTGGCGTAAATCCAAGAAAATCAGATCAGATGATTCGTGGTGCATGTATTCTTCCGTCAGGAACGGGTAAAGTTACTCGTGTTTTGGCGATTGTTCCTGCTGACAAGATTGAAGAGGCTAAAGCAGCCGGAGCCGATTTTGTTGGTAATGACGAATACATCGAAAAGATTCAAAAAGAGGGATGGATAGACTTCGATAAGATGGTCACTGTTCCCGCAATGATGAAGTTTATCGGTAAGTTAGGTAAGGTTTTGGGCCGCAGAGGCTTGATGCCAACTCCTAAACTTGGTACGGTAAATAATGACATTACTGCTGCAATTAAGTTGGTTAAAGCTGGTCGAGTTGAATTTAAAGTCAACAAAGATGGCGTACTGAGTATGCCTATTGGTAAGATGAGCTTTGGTTCTGAAAAACTGTACGATAATGTTATGGAAGTTGTTGGAGCAATTGCAAAGCTCAGGCCAACAAGTGCAAAAGGTACCTATATAAAGAAATTAACAATTTCTGCAACAATGGGCCCTGGCGTAAGGCTTGACGAAGTACAATTGGTTAACAAGTCAAAGTAGTATTAATATCGTCTGGTCGGAGATAGCGGGTGCTGAAGCATAATTCCTGCTTGAGACTGCGCTCTCCAGTCCAGATACACACGGAGTGAGAAATGGAAAAATCGCAAAAAGAGCAAGTCGTAGCTGAATTGAAAGAGCTAATGACGGCTGCTTCATCCTGCGTCGCGATGGATTTTGGCGGAGTTCCAATGTCAACCTTTGTGCCATTCAGAAAAGAGTGTGCTACCTCTAATGCTCGCCTTGTTGTTGTAAAAAACACGCTGGCTCGTATTGCTCTTAAAGATACAGAGTATGAGGTAATGGATTCAATGCTTGCCGGTATGACTGCCTTGTTGTTCACTATGGACAATGATCAAGTTGTAGGTGCTAAGCTAGTGAAGAAGTACGCTGATTTGGATGAACACATTACGGTGAAAGGCGGAGCTATCGACGGAACCCTTCTCGATGTTGCCGGTGTTATGCAACTTTCAGAGTTGCCATCGAAGGAAGAATTGCAGTCGAAATTGCTTGCAACTATGCTTGCAGTTCCACAGAACTTTGTTCGATTGCTTAATGCTGTACCACAAAATTTTGTACAGTTATTGGGTGCGTATCGTGACAAAGTTGAGCAACAGTAATTTAATGAACTTGTGTTATTTATGGAGAGTAAAATGACAACAAAAGCAGATGTAGTAGAATTTATCAAAGGAATGACTGTTCTTGAGCTTTCAGAGCTTATTAAAGAACTTGAAGATGTTTTGGGCGTAAGCGCAGCAGCTCCTGTAGCAGTAGCAGCCGCTCCTGGCGCAGCAGCAGCAGCAGAAGAGAAGACAGAGTTTGATGTCATTCTTAAAGCATGTGGCGCAACAAAGCTTAAGGTTATCAAGGAAGTTCGTGCTATCACAGGTCTTGGCTTGAAAGAAGCTAAAGCGTTGGTAGACGAAGCACCAGGTGCTGTAAAAGAAGCAGTTTCTAAAGATGAAGCTAACGAAATCAAGGACAAACTTGAAGCCGTTGGAGCAGAAGTAGAAGTTAAGTAGTAGACATTGCTTGGCACGATGTGCCAGACAAAATATGTTTTAAAGTGAGGCAAGACAGCATAATGCTGTCTTGCCACTTTCTGGTTTTATCCATTGTGCTTTTGGTTTTAGACCAAAACACAGAGTTGAGAGGTTGCAATGGGAATTTTAGGGCAAGGCAATTTCAGAGTACGAAGATGGTATGGAAACATTACCAAACACATTAAGGACATTCCCGATTTGCTTCAGATTCAAAAAGAATCTTATGCAAATTTTCTGCAGGCTGATACAGCCCCGTCAGAACGGAAGAAAGAGGGTTTAGAAAATTCATTTCAGTTCGTTTTTCCAATTATTAACTCTAACAATTCAATCCAAATTGATTTTTTGGGATATTCTGTTGGAGAGCCAAAATATGATGTTGAAGAGTGTAAATTGCGTGGTAAAAACTACGAACGACCAATAAAAATCAAGGTACAACTTGCTACCTATGAAATAGATCCAGACACAAAAGATCGTATTGCTCTTAATAATATTACAGAGCAAGAGATTCACTTTGGGGAAGTTCCGTTGATGACGGACTGGGGTTCTTTTATTATAAGCGGTACAGAACGCGTTATTGTAAATCAGCTTCACCGCTCTCCGGGTACATTTTTTGATTTGGATAAAAATAAATCAGCCAGCGGAAATGATGTTTTTATGTCACGATTGATTCCTGCACACGGTTCATGGCTTGATTTTGAATTTGATTCTAAAAAGATTCTCTCTGTTAAGATTGATAGAAAAAAGAAGTTTCCTTCGACTATATTTCTGAAGGCGTGGGGTTATACTGCTGAAGATATTATCCACTCCTATTATTTTTCAGAAAAGATTGTCTATAAAGAGGGTACTTTTGTTAAGCTTCTTGACCTCGATAATCCTGAAGCTTTAAAACGAGAGAAAATTACAGTAGATATTCTTGGCTCTAATGGAAAAGTTATCGGAAGAGCTGGAAAGAAATACAGTGATAATACCATCAAACGATTGAAAAAAGAGGGTATTATAGAGGCAGCCGTTCCTGCTGATTATCTTACAGGAAGACGGTTGTATAACACTGTTCTTAATAAAAATACAGGTGATGTTTTAGCTAAGATTAATGATGAAGTTACCGATACATTGCTTGAAGAGTTGATTGCTGGCACAGTAGATGGCGTTGAGCTGACCTATTTTGAAAATATGGTCTACTCTCCCTATCTTGCTAAGACACTCTCAATTGATAAAGTTGATACACGAGAAGATGCACTGCTTGAAATATATAAGATTATGGTGCCATCGAATCCTCTGAATGTTGAAGTTGCTACAAAATATTTTGAAGATCTCTTTCTTGATATAGAGCGCTACGACTTGAGTGCAGTTGGACGACTTCGAATGAATCACAAGTTTGGTGAAGACATTCCATTGTCAGAGCGTTCACTGAGAAAAGAAGATGTTATGAATACTCTTCTTTATATTTTGAATTTGACTGATAGTCGTGGTGTTACCGATGATATAGATCACCTTGGAAACAGGCGTATCCGTATGGTTGGCGAGCTTTTGCAAGATACCTACAAAGCAGGCCTTTTGCGGATGTCTCATACTATTAAAGAGAAGCTGAATGGTGCACTTCCAGAACAGCTGACTCCCTATGAAGTTATTGGATATAAGCAAGTTACTGCCGTTGTTAAAGAATTTTTCTCTGGTGGTCAACTTTCTCAATTTATGGATCATACAAATGTTCTGAGTGAGATGACACACAAGAGACGACTCTCTGCTCTAGGACCTGGTGGTTTGGCGAGAGAGCATGCTAGTTTTGAAGTGCGTGATGTTCACAAGACACACTATGGCCGTATCTGTCCTGTTGAGACACCTGAAGGGCCGAATGTTGGTCTTATTGTCTCTCTTGCAACATTTGGTCGGATTGACTCTTTTGGCTATATTGAGGCTCCCTATCGCGTTGTTAAGAAGGGAAAGGTAACCGATACGATGGTCTTCCTTGATGCTATTGAAGAGGGCGAGCATGTTATTGTTCCTGCTTCGACAAAAGTAGATAAAAAAGGTCATATTGCTGAGGATATCGTTAACGCCCGTAAGCAGGGTGAAGTTGCTCGAGTGAAAAATAGTGAGGTAACACTCATGGATTACGCTCCATTGCAACTTGTGTCAGTTTCTGCTGCACTTATTCCGTTTCTTGAGCATGATGATGCAAACAGAGCGTTGATGGGATCAAATATGCAGCGTCAAGCGGTTCCTTTGATTAATACAGATGCTCCCCTTGTTGGCTCAGGTCTTGAGAGCTATGTTGCTCGTGATTCTGGCTATATGATTTATGCAAAACGATCTGGTATTATAGATAAAGTTGATGCTAAACGCATTGTAATTCGCGTTGATGAAGATGAGTTGACGAGCAGTGCTGTTGATGTTGATATTTATAATCTTATCAAATATCGTCGTTCAAATCAAAATACATGTGTGAATCATACACCGCTTGTCCGTGCGGGAGACATCATCAGAAAAGGCGATGTGTTGGCTGACGGTCCAGCGATGAATAGAGGCGAGCTTGCTCTCGGAAGAAATGCGTTAATCGCGTTTATGCCGTGGAGAGGTTACAATTTTGAGGATTCAATCCTTATAAATCAACGCTTGCTTCGTGAAGATATGTATACTTCAATTCATATTGAAGAGTTTGTCTGTGATGCACGGGATACCAAGCGAGGCTCAGAAGAGATTACCGCAGATATTCCTAATGCTCCTGAACATATATTGGCAAAACTAGATGAGAGTGGCATTATTCGTGTTGGTAAAAAGATTAAGCCAGGCGATATTCTTGTTGGAAAAGTAACGCCAAAGGGTGAGACAGTTTTGAGCCCTGAAGAGAAGTTACTTCGTGCTATATTTGGTGAAAAGGCTGGCGATGTTAGGGATTCTTCTCTCTATGTTTCTAGTGGTGTTGAAGGTGTCGTTATTGATACTCGTATCTTCTGGAGAAAGGGTGTACAACCTGATGCTCGTATGCAAGAACAAGAGAAGTTGCAGGTTGAACAGGTAGAGCGAAACCGTAACGATGAGATTCGCATTATCGAACGCCATACCTATGGAAAAATTCGTGAGATGTTGGTTGGTAAGAAAGTTGATGTTGACTTGAATCATGCCAAAAAAGATACCCTTTTGCTGGCAAAAGGCACTAAAATTACGAAACAGGCAATTGCTGCAGTTCCAAATACTCATATTAATTGGGTAAGTGTTGCTGATAGAGCGTTGATGACAACCATTCGTGAAATGCTCAATCAGATGCGTCTGAAGTTGGACACTATTCGTCATATCTATGATGCAAAGATTAAGCAGGTTACGAAAAATGATGATTTAAATCCAGGTGTTATCAAGTCTGTAAAGGTTTTTGTTGCCATCAAGCGTAAGCTCAGTGTTGGTGATAAGATGTCTGGTCGTCACGGAAATAAGGGCGTTGTATCTCTCTTGCTTCCTGAAGAGGATATGCCGTTCATGGAAGATGGAACGACAGTTGATATCGTTCTTAATCCACTTGGTGTTCCGAGTCGTATGAATATTGGTCAGATTCTTGAAGTACACCTTGGCCTCTCTGCCCGTAGATTAGGAGAGCAGGTTAACAGATATATGCAAGAAAACTGGTCACTTGATAAGTTGAAAGATGAGCTGAAAACAATTTTAGATCCATCGCCAGAAGTAGCAAAGTTGATTGACGACTCTGACGAAGACGATGTGAGAGAGTTTATTCGCTCGATAAAGGGTGGAATTTATAATGCATCACCCGTTTTTGATGGTGCCAAAGAAGAAGAGATTAGAAGTGCTTTGACCTATTCAGGTGAAGATGAAAGTGGCAAGATGATTCTGTTTGATGGAAGAACAGGCGAGCCATTTGATTCAGATGTTACCGTTGGAATTATGCACTTTCTTAAGCTTCATCACTTGGTTGATGAAAAAGTTCACGCAAGAAGTACGGGACCTTATTCGCTGGTTACTCAGCAACCACTTGGTGGAAAAGCTCAGTTTGGTGGACAGCGTCTCGGAGAGATGGAAGTGTGGGCACTTGAGGCATACGGTGCCGCTTATGCTTTGCAAGAGTTTTTGACAGTGAAGTCAGATGATGTCGAAGGTAGAAAACGACTTTATGAGGCTATTGTTCGAGGCAAAACAAAGTATGACATCGGCATTCCAGCATCCTTTACCGTTTTGGTGAAAGAGATGCAAGGACTCTGCCTTGATGTGAAGATGGTTGAGAAAAGTACAACAAATAACAATTAGTAGGAGGCCGTCGTGAAAGAAATTTTCAAGGTTTTCGATAAGCCGAAAAGCAGTCTTAACTTCGAAGCGATTGAAGTCTCCCTTGCCTCTCCTGAGAAGATTCTCGAGTGGTCATACGGAGAAGTCAAAAAGCCAGAAACGCTTAATCATAGAACTTTTAAACCTGAAAAAGATGGCCTTTTTTGTGCCAAAATTTTTGGTCCAGTTAATGATTATGAGTGCTTGTGCGGTAAGTACAAAAGAATGAAACACAAAGGTATTGTGTGTGAAAAGTGTGGTGTTGAGGTTATTGAGTCTAAAGTTCGTCGCGAGCGTATGGGCCATATTACTCTTGCAATGCCTGTTGCACACATCTGGTTTGTAAAAACTACACCTTTTTATATTGGTAAGGCACTTGGCATGACAAACAATAACCTGAACAGTGTTATCTACTGTGAAGGATATGTCATACTTGAGAGTAAGATTCAAGGTTTTACCGTTGGTGACTATATTGACGAAGAGACCTACTATCAGTTGCAAGACCAGAACGGTTTTGATGCTATTTATGCTGAGACAGGAGCCTCCCCACTCAAGAAATTGCTTGCCGAGATGGATATGATGGCAGTAAAAGCAGAACTTGAAGAGAAAAAGGCAAAAAGTGGCGATAAAAGTGTGCGTGCAAAGTTGTTGCAGCGTATCAATGTGCTTAAAAAGTTTATCCGTTCCGGAGAGTCTCCAGAGCGAATGATTTTGACAGTACTTCCTGTTTTACCACCTGATTTAAGACCATTGGTTCCTCTTGATGGTGGCCGTTTTGCTACAAGTGATTTAAATGATTTGTACCGTCGTGTTATCAACAGAAACAATCGACTGAGAAAGTTGATGGATCTTGGTGCACCGGATGTTATCATTAAAAATGAAAAGAGAATGTTGCAAGAGGCGGTGGATGCACTTTTTGATAATCAAAAGGTTCATCGTCCAATTTCTGGCAATAATGGTAGACAGTTGAAGAGTTTGAGTGATATGTTGCGTGGAAAGCAGGGACGCTTCCGTCAGAATCTTCTTGGAAAACGAGTTGATTATTCCGGTCGTTCTGT
>JAGLDR010000062.1 GCA_023145475.1 bacterium | reverse complement strand
CATCAAAAAATGGTATGCGATTAAAATGTCCGTTGACAACCAGCGTGGCAATATCTTGCATTGTTATGTGCAATTGTGCGTGCAAAGTGGTACGATTTTGATTCCACGCACTCTGTAGAGAAAAGGAGACGGGGATTTTCCCATGATAGCCTAGTTGTCTGAGATAGTTCGCACGAGATCCAGCTTTATCTATGTCAAAAATCAGATTTTTTACCCGCAAATCACCCTCTTTCCATGTCACCTTTTCAATGCTAAATGGTTGTCGTGTATCAACAAGTGTGATAATGAGATTAGAGAGGGTAACGCTTCTGTCAAACGAGTTTACGCGACATTTGTTGTATGAAATCAATGCAATATTTGAGAGCTCAGAGATTTTCTCATCAACTTCTTGCTGTATGGTAATTGAAACAAAGATATGCCACGCCAGAAAAATAACAACAACAAGACCAGCAATCCACAAAATCAAGGATAATGGCTTTGACATTGGTATTCCTCCTTTTTGATAACGGAGTTACAGTATATCATTTCCTCAATATTTATCTAGTTTTGGCGTTTATGACTATTTATAGATGACAATATTGGCAACCATTGGTATTTCGGCACGATATCCGCCAGAGGTAACAACAGGGCGATAATCAACGCCATTAAGGAGTGCTTTTACATTAATAGTGGCACTTTTTCCTGGTGTAACAAGAGCGGTAATATCATTTCTTTGAATCTCAACATGCTTTCCTGGACACCAGCCGGCTCGTCCAAAAGGCCATGAGCCATATTGGTTAGGCAGTGTTCCATCCTCAACTTGTGTAAAGCATCCAAGAGAGCTGCTTGCCTCCTCGTGCTCGATTGTTACCTCTTTACCATCGATGGTGAAAATTGTTTTAAATGGACAGAATTCCGCACAATTTTTCTCTTCACTTCCATTTCCGTGACCTGTAATGATTGTTGCTAACTCTACCTTTTTTGCATCGCTTGGAATCGGCACTATTACTGTTGGAAAACGGGGGGCAAGTGTGCGTATATCACCATCTATTTCAGCATTTTCTGCTGCAGCCGAAATGATAAGATTGTAATCACCAAGATTTCCCGTCAAACCATCAAGGATGTGATCTGATTCAAGCAGTTTTGGTTCTCCTTCTGATGGCGTCTCTCCAATAACAACATCTGTTCCATCGGGGCATATAATATGAGTTGAGCCATCTCCTTCTGAAGTGAGTGTGCACTTATCATCACCTTCCGATTTGACATTCCCTAGTTTTTTCCAATAACGGTTATAATTTTCATTAAACTGCTCTGTGCCAGCATAGAGAGGAATTATCTCGGTTGGTGTTGGACTCTCTTTAATATTTCCCATTCTAAACTGTAATGTATTCACATATTGATCTCCCGCTGTGGCAAATCGGAAATGAAAAGTTCCTCCCTCTTTGAAGAGTGGTAGTTGCGGCGTAATATCTGTTAACCATTTTCCGCCTCGGCCATACGAGGTAATCCAGCGAGCAACCTCTGTTGTGCACTTTTCTTTCTCTTTTTCACAGAGATAGAGGTTAAGGATTCTATCCCATTCACACGATTTTGGGTCATCACATTGTTGCGTTAAAACAAGTTGCAGTTGGTTAAAGGTGTCGGCTGTGCCATTTTTTGGAAATGTGATAGAAAAGAATATTTCTTTTGCCCAGCCCTCTTCGTTAAATGACTCTTTGTCAATTCCAAGAAGATTAATAAAATCAGGCGTTTCATCAATTTTTTGTTGCAGATTATATTCATAGTTATAGAGCGAGACCTCTTGTGCCGCAAAGCTGAGTTGAGGGTCATACGACGAGCTGCGAGAGGTGTGAAAAGAGGCACCCTTTCTTATTTTTTGCACTCTGTCAATGCCCATAAACGAGCTTTTAGTAGTGCTATACCACTCATCAATCCAGCTCTCTGTTGCTCCAATTGGTTGCGTAACTATGTGTATATTCTTTCTCCAAGTGGATGGGTCATTTGTATATTCAAGTGCTTCTGCTATCCTTGCTTCTAATGCCTCGATATCTTTTTTGAGCGCATCATCTTTTTTATCACTTATAAAGAAGATTTGCATATTACGAGGAGCCTTTTCCATCATTACAAATATATCTGAAGCCCAAAGATAGAGAGAGGAGGAGATAAAGGAGTTTTTGATAATGAAGATATACCCATCGTCAGGGGAGCGTCTTTCTGAAAAAATCCAATCGCCCTTTGTGGTAGGCAGAGTGAAGTCGGCTGCAGTCTCACCATATTTTGTGCCATATGGACCGGGAAGCAAGAGCGATGTGGTGCTGTCGTCATCTCCGTCTTCGCTGTCTGTGTCACCATCTGTTTGAGGGTGGTCATCAGCAAGGACAGTATCGCTGTCACTCTTTTCGTCGTCTCCCTCATTTTTGTCTGTGTCGCCACACCCATAAAAAAGTGTTCCTAAAAAAATAGCTGCCACTAAAATGTAAAATTTCATTTCATATTTCTCCTCAAGAAGTAAGTCCACCTTCTTATAAGCAACATCTATTCCATATTTTTTTTATAGTCAATGGAGTGCGATATTTGATACAATGGGCGTATTAGGATTGTTTACTCCTCTTCTTTTATGGCAGTGGTGCTTTTCTTCTGTTTTATCCTTTTTTTTCTTTACAAAAAACGGTTGTGTGGTATAGTGTTTGAGTTAATAGAAGTTGTTGATATCTCTTTTGTTTAGAGGTGTAATGAGTCGAGTTTTAATCATAGAGTCTAGTGGTCCCGTTGTAAGAGACGATCTTATCCACTTTAAGCACTTGTTGCCAAATAATGTTGTCGTTACGGTTGTTGAGGATGTTTCGTTTTTTGTGAATATATATCTTCCCTATCGTTCAATTCAGTTTTTTAGTCCTCAGTTTGACAGTGCAATACGCACTTTTTTAAAGGTAAAAAATATTTACACAAATCTTGTTGAATATAGTGAAAATGCCGTAACAGTTTTGCGATGTTACATTAGAAATGATGTTGTTCTTTGTACCTATACATCAAAAAAAATGTTACGAAAATCAAAAAATAATTATTGTATGTGTCAGGTAAGGGATGGCGTGTTTGAGCCTGTTTCTCTGCCTGATTTTTATGGGGGAGCAAAAACGGTACATCAAAAATTGATGAAATACTTTTTTGCTAATTTTGTCCAAAGGGAGGGCGCTATGTTAGAATTACAAGAGAAACTTGAGTTGTTACAGAAGAAGTTGAATGGGGCACTGCTTGCCGCTGATGGTTGGGATCCAGCATCGTTGATGACAGTGATTCCTGGAATTGAATCAAAGCCAGATGCTGTTGCATTTTTGGGGAATGTTTACAACTCCTTGAAACAGAGTTGGGAAGATGCTCATTTTCCTGGTGCTCCGCATCAACAAATCATTGAAACCGCTGATTTTTTGGTTGTTATCCGCGACTATGGTGATGACATTCACCTGGGTATGATGATTGACAGAAGCAAAGCTCCACTTGGTTTGGTGTTTGCTCATCTTGGATCTGTATTTGGATAGGATTCCTTCTTCATTTTTCATTATTATTCTTCATTCAAAAAGAGTGCCCAGGGCGTAAAGCCCTGGGCGAGTGCTGTGGTTGGTGGTAGTGTGCAGAAAGCACTGAACGGTTGATCGTTCATGGTGGTTTCTTAAAAGCAAATAGTGTGTTAGACTTTTTTATTCAATGAATACATCCTCTTATCTTTTCTTTGAAATTCTTTTAATAGTTGTTACACTATAGCATCTTAAATGCAACGAGGAGGTTCGCATGAAAGTTGTTGTAACAGGACTACTTTTCCTTATATCATCATCCCTATTTGGTGGGGTTTATATGGAAGATCAGATAAAGAATGAAAAAGGGGTGATTGTAAAGCAGTCAAAGACATGGATTGAAGCTGATAAATTGCGAGTCGATGTTGATACGGCAAAAGATCATCATACAATGATTTATCTGGTTAATGAGCCTAAGATTTTGATTATTAACAGAGGCGGTGGCACCTATTTTGTAATGGGGCCAAAAGAGATTGCAACGACCAAGCAGATGTTTCAAATGCAAAAGCAGCGAATGGAGCAGATGCAGTCTATGGGAGGAGCAATGATGAAACAGCAGTGTGATGCGGTGAAAGCGCAGCAAAAATCTCTGCCAAAAGAGAAGCAATCTGCGATGGATGCGCAAGTTTCCGCTCTGTGCGGAGGGAAGACACCTGGCGCAGTTATGCCCGTTGTTAAGTGGGTTAAGAATGGCGCGACCACCGTTGCCAAGTGGAAGTGTGCTAAGTGGACAGGGAAACTGGGAAAACAGAAAGTTACTGAAAGTTGTAATGTTACCACAAAAAGTGTTGGTATCAAAGAGTCTGATTTTGCTGTTTTCAAGTTGGTTGAGAAAAACTTCTCAATGATGAAGTCTGACGATAAGAACTCCTTTGTTCATGGGTTGAAAGTTCGTGGAATACCTGTGAAAACAGTGATATATGAAGATGGCATTGCAGTTGAAACGACAATTGTAACAGAGATAAGAAAAGAGTCGTTTCCTGCGACAATTTTTCAAGCTCCCAAAGGGTCAAGACAGCAACAAAATCCAATGCAAAAAGGTGCTCCACAAAAGAAGTGATTGACTTTTATAGTGGCAATTGTACACTGTGATTGTGCTTGGTTGGAGAGTGATATATTTTCAGGAGAACAAAGATGAAAAAAACAGTGATTTTTAGTTTATTGTTTCTTTTTTTGGCAGGAACAATTGTTTCATGTGGTGAAGAAAATACTGATGACACAGGCAATACAGGGAATACTGGAGATGTAGGAAACAGCTCGAGTGACACAGGTGACTCAAGTGATACCTCTGACACATCAGATACCAGTGGTTTAGACCCAAACGGTGATCCTGACGGTGATGGAATCCCAAATAGTCAGGAAGGTGAGGGTGATTATGATAATGATGGTGTTCCAAACTATTTAGATAACGATAGTGATGGAGATGGATATTCAGACCGTGAAGAGGCGGGAGATGATCCAACAAATCCTCGCAATTCAGATAAGGATGATATGCCTGACTTTTTAGATAGAGATAGCGACAATGATGGTCTTTCAGACAAAAGAGAGAAGGAGATTGGTACAAATCCTCTTGATAAAGATACCGATGGTGATGGCTCTGATGACTACGCCGAGATTTGGTATGACAAAGAAAATCCAGGAAAAGCTGA
>JAGLDR010000061.1 GCA_023145475.1 bacterium | reverse complement strand
CGCACGAGTAACTTCTAGTGTCTCCTCCGCTGAATCAGTCAGAATAAAGGTGGGAATTGAGGTAGAAATCAGATCTGTTTTATCTTTTTTAACTGCACGAGAATAACGACGAGTAAGAGAATCTTCTTGATAAATCTTTGGAAAACTCAGCCTATTTAAGCGATATTCAAATGGAATCAAGGTGATTCCTGCAATCGAAACAACTATCAAAAGCGACGCAACAACAATCACCTTTCCTGAGTGACGCTTTAACTTATTAAAAATAATGGATAAGAATGCAACAGGAAGTGCCTTTGAGCGAACACCGATACTCTTTTCAAACAGAAAAATAAGAACAGGAAAAAAGAATAGAATCGCAATCAACGAGGTGATGACCCCAACACCTGCAATAAAACCAAAATCGGAAAACCCCTTGAAATCAATAAAAACAATGCTGAAAAAGGCAAGAGCAGTTGTGATAGCACCAGAAACAATCGCAGGAACTGTTTGACGATAGGTTGCTTTCATCGCCTGCAGTGGCTCTTGCTTTAACACTCTATTTTCTGTATACCGAGCAAAAAGATGAATGCCAAAATCAATTCCTAAGCCATATAAAATCGCAAAACTTGAAGCTGAGACAATATTAAACTCACCAAGAAATGCAAGCGTTAAGGCGATACCTGAAAGGATACCAAAAGAGAGCGGAAGTAAGATAACAGCAAGTGCCGAAAGGGAGCGGAAATAAAAGACAATAACAATAATTAAAAGCAGAACGCACAAGAGAAGTGTCGAATAGAGATCTTTGTTTATTTGATCAATTTCGCGTACTTTATTACGAAAAAAACCACCAACTTCAACCGTTACCCCGAATTCTTTAGGATTGTGTTTTGCAACAACGCCTTCAAGTTCCTCTACTATCTGCTTCGTTGCACTGACAGCCGTATCTCGCACATCAGGCCGAACTTTCATCACCATTAAGGTGCCATTCTCCGCTTCAAAATATTTGCGGATATGGTGTCGTCCCTTCTCCTTATTTAGTGCCACTATCAAACTGTCTAACTCGTTGCTGAGCGTGACATTCTCATCTTTATCGTTATCTTTCTCTTCCTCAGAATCTTCAAGTGAGAGTGATTTTGAGACAGCTGCCGCAATCTCTCCTTGCACTCTCTTCTGAATATCACTCAATTCATCAAGTGAAAGATAGAGCAATCCACGACTTTCTAAATACTCAATATCTCTATCATATTCAACAAAACGAACCTTTTCTAACGATTGAACATCTGACGCAATCTTTTTCATAAATGCGATATTCTTATCTCGATCTGGGGAAGATACCAAAATAGAGATGGTTGAAGCTGAGCCAACACGAGACTCTAACATCTCTAACGATTTGACCGTCTTAGTTTCACCTTCGAAGAGTGCCCTGAAGTCACCATTAAGTTTGAAATTTTCAGAGAGATACCAAACACCACCACTTGCTGCGATGAGAAGGAAAATCAGAGGAATCCATAAATGACGCCATGAAAAGGATATGTAGTTATCAAATAGAGATTTCACCAAACACTCCCAAGCTGTTTCATCGTATAATAGAGAAGGCGTAAGCGGATTGCAAGATTACTCTCATGAAGTATCAACTATTCTCAATCTGTGCTATTTTGATTTTTGCCGCCCGTTCTGCATCTCGGATAGAGAGGCCCTGAGCAACACCATCAAGAAGAGAGATGAGAGTGTGTGAGTCTGTTCTTGTAAGCCATGTTTGCACAACCGCCTCACGATAGGGAGCCGAATATATTGCAATGCGTGGCGCAACCTCTTTCAGCATCTTCTTAAGCAACGAAAGATAACGACGAAATGAGGCTTTCCCCATCATCTGCTCATCTGCATACGGTGTCAGAAGTTTTGGTGAAAGTGGTGCAACACTTATGGTAATATGTGGCAAAGTTTTTGCTCGTTTCATTCCATCTAGCAACTCCTCTATCGCGGCTATTTCTCCTTCCGGCTCTGTGGCTGGCAATCCTGCGATAAAATAGAGTTTCACCTTAAAATCATAGTGAAAAAGAAGGGTAAGAGCATCAATAATTGTCTGTTGAGGAAGTGGTTTTGCAATCTGCCTTCTCACTTCGGCATCAGCGCTCTCAATGGCAAGAGTTACTGTCTTTACCCCACATTTCTTTAAATTTTGTAATCGTTTCTCTGTAATTGCGCTTCCTTTTAACGAAGAAAGCGAAATTTCGATTTTTTTATCGGCTAACTCTTCTAGTACCGCATCAAATTCAGGATAATCCCCAATACTTGTCCCCATGAGAGCAAGCCCTCGACCCGTTTTCTCAGCTAACGCTATTGCCTCTTTTACCTTTTTGTATGAGGCAGGACGAAAAGGGCGATAAAGATAGCTTGCAACACAAAAACGACACGCTGCGGTGCATCCTCTATTCATTTCAACAATTACACGGTTACCAAATTCATTACCAAGTGGCAATAATTTTTCAGAAGAAAATATACCAAACTCTCTCGCAGGACTTGCAATACGAGTTGACGCGGGATAATCCAGCGACGAAAGCCACGAATAGCGGCTAAAAACAGATGTATCACCTTGCAATAGAGCCGTTATAGCATCTTCAAGATGTGG
>JAGLDR010000060.1 GCA_023145475.1 bacterium | reverse complement strand
AGTGAAGTGTTAAGCGAAACAACAGGGCCACCAGCAACAATCAGTGGGTAGTCCCCTTTTTTTCTCTTTTCCGCTGAGAGTGGAATATTACATTTTATCAACATCTTTACAAGGTTAAAAAGAGAATATTCATATGAAAAAGAGAGAAGAATAATATCAAAATCACGCAACTTCTTTTTCAAAAAAAGTGAAGACGATGCTTCAAAGGTAAAAATATCAGATGAACCACCAAATGAGTGTGAAAAGAGATAGTGCAAGGCGAGGTTTGAAAGAGCCGCTTTTTGTGGCTCAGGATAGAGGATAACAGTTGAGTAAGACATTAATATTTATTCTTTTTTTCCTGTCGATATATTGAAGGGATTCTTTCATCCTCTTCACTATTACCATACTGTTTTAATCGCGCACCATTCATTGCAACAGATGTCGATGTTTTCACAGCAGCTGGGGCTAATGGCATATCCTCAATATCATCTTCAACTTCTATTGTTACATCTTCAGCTGCCAATGGTACTGTTGACTGCAAGTCGTCAACAATATCAGATATTTCAGGGGTTTGAAAAAGAGGCTCCTGAACAGGTTTCTCATTTGATAGAACCACTGGTCGTTGAGAGCGATTAGTTGCCTTTGCTGATGCTACAACCAACGCGTATACCTTATCTGAATCATCTCCACTCGATGTACCCCAGAGAAAGTCTGCATCATCATGCAACTTCTCTTCTAAATAGGTCGCTGCTGCTGCCATCTGTTTCATTGGAGGAAGCATTCCACCAATATAGAGGAGAGCTTTTTCGGCGCCATCTATGACTAAATCAGATAAAAGAGGGTTGCTCAGTGCATCTTGTACCGCAGTAAGCGTCGCATTTTCACCTGTTGCTGATCCATATCCAATCATAGCAACACCCATGTCGGTCATCGTTGTGCGAACATCGGCAAAATCAACATTCACATAACCATTTTGACTAATAAGTTGAGCAATATTCTTAACAGCATTGAGTAAAACTTCATTTGAGAGGTCAAATGCTTCACGCATTCCCAAATCATCTGAAGCAAATTCAAGCAATTTCTCATTGGGAATCACAACCAATGTATCAATATTCTCACGAAGTTCTGCAATACCAGCTTTTGCCAGCTTCATTTTTTTACGCCCTTCAAATTTAAAGGGTTCAGTAACAACACCAACAGTGAGGATATTGTTTTTGCGTGCAACAGAGGCGATAATAGCTGCCGCTCCGGTACCCGTTCCTCCTCCCATTCCTGCTGTCACAAAAAGCATCTCTGTACCTTCGAGAGCTTGGGCAATGTCCACTTGACTCTCTTCGGCACTCTCTCTGCCAACATCTGGTTTTCCACCAGCTCCTTTCCCTTCGGTTAAATTTGGCCCAAGCTGAATCTTCTGTTCAGCAAGAGAGCCTTCTAAATCCTGAGCATCGGTATTTGCTGCAAGAATTTTAACATCAGAAAAGACAGAATATGATTCATCATTCTCATCTCCCCGATCTTTCACCATCATATTGACAGCGTTACCACCTGCACCACCAACACCGATTACTGAAATACTGACACCTAAACTGTTTCCTTTTGCCATTGTCGCCCCCTATTCAAAAACATTCTTTATAAGTTTCATAAACCAATTCTTCTTTTTACTTTTATGCATCTTTCGCTGGTGTACCATATATTTTACAATACCAACGACTGTTGCGTACTCTGGACTTTTCAAAACTTCCGCAAGCCCATGTCCATCGTCAGTAACTGATGGATGACCAATTCTAATCTGCTCATATTGTAACACTTCGCGGGCAAGCTCTTTCACATTACGGAGATTTGATGCTCCACCAGTGAGAACAGCAATTGATGTAATACCTCTTGACTGCATCCCTTCTGAAATTTTATCTCGAATTTTCTCAAGCAATTCCTTCATTCTCGGATGGATAACCTCGGCCACTTCTTGCACTGTCTTTATCTTCTGCTCTCTACTTCCAACAATAGTAATGGTCACCTCTTCATTCTTATCAACCCAGTCAACAAGGGCGCTCCCTCGCGCAACTTTTATCTCCTCTGCCTCTCCTGGTGAGATGTGGAATACAATCCCTAAATCCCGTGTAATCACTTTTCCGCCCATCGGAATAACAGTCGTATAAAATGGTGCACCATCTTCAAGAAGAATGATATCGGTGGTACCATGTCCAATATCAATCAGTGCCACACCAAGCTTGCGTTCATCATCATCTAAAATGGCATAACTATCTGCGATTGCATTGACAACAATAGTATCAACATTTAAATCAGCATTATTAACCGCTCGGAGAAGATTTTTGGTTACCGATTCTGACGCCATCACGATGTGAACATTAATTTCCAGCCGTTTTGCCGACATTCCGAGTGGATTTTGGATTCTCTTCTGTCCATCTACAACAAATTCTTGAATTTCCACACCAACAATCTCTTTATCTGAGCTGACACCAATATTGCGTGCCTGTTCCATCGCACGATCAATATCCATCTGAACAATCTCTTTTCCACGAATCATCGCGGTTCCGTTACTATTAATAAAGGAAAGTTGTTCATTTGAAAGACCGATAACAACTGTCCTGATATCAACATTTGCCACCTTTTCTGCCTCTTGAACAGATGCTCGTATTGCCTGTGTCGTTGCATCTAAATCAACAACAATACCGCCTGCAATACCACTTCGATTATCTGCTTCGCCCTTTCCTATAAAAGTAATATTATCACCATCAATTTGCGCAACAAGGGAGCGAACAACGCTCGAACCTATATCTAAAGCAACCAACATTCCATCATTTTTCGACATCACTCACGACCTCCTTTATCTTTCCCACAATTATGTGGTATCGCTCACTTTTCTTATAAAAGATATACTCTCCAACCCACTGGTTTTTTCCATAGTAGTAGCTAAATATTTTTGTAAACTTACCGTACAGAGTATCTAAAACCTTCTTCTCATCTTTTTCTAAAAGAGTTCCTAAACGCAATTCGGCAGTCAAACCATCACCAGAAGAGCAGTCTGCAGAAAAACCACCAACAAGAGAAAAGTGAACAGATTTGATAATGCACAGTGCATCATCACTATTCCAGCGTTCAATAAGAGAGAGAGCCGTCAAAATGATGGCACTCTTCTGTTCTGAGGTAAAACCACTGTTTATCATTACCAGTGGCAACTCTGTAATCTCCTTCTCTGTCGAGATAAGTTGCTTAAAGATATAGCCATCTTTATCAGCAAACCAAAGGGTGTTTTTTCCATCCTTACCACGATTGTTAACCAACACTTTAGGTTCATACTCTTCAATAATTATTTTTACAGAATCGGGTGGAAGCGTCATAACAAGCGCCTCTTTTACCCATGGATGTGTCGAAATATCTCGTTCAACTTTTTCAGAGGAGAGATCCATATATGAAATAGGCACATCAAGAGCAGCAAGAAGCAAAACATCATTACGAGAAATCATATGATTCCCATCAACCTCGACAGTTCCTGGCTCTATCGTCATAGAATCACTATGTTTAAATGCAATATAGGCATGAACAGAAAAGACAAATAGTGCCGTAAAAAAGAGGAGAAAAATATAAAACAACATAACAGTAAAAACTCTTAAAAAGAAGATTTTCATTTTGTTAACAAATGCCATTTTACCGTCCGTCTAACGCCTCTTGTAGTAAAGTTTCTATCAATGTAATATATGAAATACCTTGTTTTCTCGCAATCATAGGTACTAAAGAGTGTGCTGTCATTCCTGGCAAAGTATTCATCTCAAGCATAACAAATTGGTCACCATCAACAATAAAATCGCTTCTTGTAACGCCTCTGCACTCTAAAAACTGATGCATCTTTTCAGCAGCATCATACAACTTTCGTCTCATAGATTCAGAAATATCACAGTGAGTCAAATAGGTAGTGTCATCCCGACTATATTTTGCATCAAAATCATAAAACCCTTCGGCTGGTATAATCTCAACATCGTCAAGTGCGACTCCATTCAGTACTGCAACATTAATCTCACGACCAACCCACTTCTGCTCGACAAGCAATGTTGTTCCCTCTTGATAGTGAGAGATACACTCTTTCCACTCATCTTCACTGTCAACCATGGTAATCCCTCTGCTCGATCCATTGACCGGTTCTTTAACCACAAATGGAGGTGATAAAGGCATAGCAAGAGTCGGTGTGACCGCCACTCGTTCTCCACGAGCAACTGGAATCTCCTGATCTGATGCCACTAATCGAGAAAGTATTTTATCCATACCAACAGCAGATGCAGTAACAGAAGAGCCGGTATAAGGAATATTCATCATTTCAAGCATTCCCTGCACGATTCCATCTTCTCCATATGTTCCATGCAGAGCATTAAAAACAACAAAAGGAGAAAATGCCCTCAATTTTTCATCAATAAAGTGGTCAACATCAATCTTGACAACAGTGGTATAACCAGCGTCAACTAGGGCTTCAAAAACTTTATTACCACTCTCGAAACTAACCGAGCGTTCATCTCCGATACCACCGTAGAGGATTGCAATGGCACTCTTTTTTGTTAGCCTCATCCGACACTCCCCAAAAAAACAACCTCTGTCTCTAATTTTATTGCGTGTTGCTTTTCGACAGCAGCTTGCAAGGAGTCACGAAGCTCAAAGAAATCTGCAGCACAGGCACTCCCGTAATTGAGTAAAATATTTGCATGAGTTTCACTGATGCCAGCACCACCAACGCGATATCCTTTAGCTCCCGCTTGATCAAGCAAGAGACCTGCTGGAAACTCTTCGCTTGGATTTTTAAAAAACGAGCCAGCTGAAGGTCGTTGTATCTTGATACGATTGTTAAGAAATGCAATCATATTCATACGAACATCCTCTTTTGTCTTTTTTTCAAGAAGAAGCTCAACAGCAACAATAACAAATGATTCCAAAGGCTTATTAACAAGTTGCCTATATGAGAACTCTGGTTCAATTCGTGTAATCCGGCCGTCAACAACCACAAGAAGTGCCAACGCTCTGCCATCCCAGGAGAATCCTTTTGGAGCAGCATTCCCATAAACGGCACCACCAATTGTTCCAGGAATACCCGCAAGAAATTCAAGCCCGCTAAATCCATTTTCAATACAGTAGTTTAGAAATGCACTATTAGAGATGCCTGCTGGCATCTGCACAACAATAAAATCCTCTTCATCTTCAACATCACGCGTTTCACTATTTCCAAGCGGGCTTCCCATATAGAGGATAGGATGTTCTGTCTCTCCCGCTACGATATTTGTTCCACCACTCAAGACATGAAAGGTGTTATGTTTAGCGGTAAAAAGGAGAATATCATCTACAAGCTCTGGAATAAATATATTTGCCGTTGCATCTGCTATCTTTAAAGACAATAAGTTTGTCAGTGATGCATTCTGCTTAAATTTCATCGCACAACCTATGTAAAACTGTGTTTCCGTCGCCAGCTCCTGTTGAAACCAACGCTTTTATCCGCAATGAGGGCAATTGTTCTTTAAAAAAGAGAGCGGCAGCATCTAATGTTGGCAGGTAGTAGGCATCCACACCTTCTTCTTTCAACATTTTCCATAATACTTCACTGCTTTTATCACTATTTTGGTCTTGCTCCCCAGCACTAAAAACAGGGAGGATAAAGAGAGGCTCACTCATCCGTAACACTTCAAAGAAATCATCAAAGAAGCGCTCAAAACGAGAGTAACGGTGGGCTTGAAACAGAATGCCAAAGTTGCGATATTGCCGTTCCGCAGCAGAAATTGTTGCAGCCAACTCTGTCGGATGATGCGCATAATCGTCAACAAGAACAATACCATCTCTCTCACCTATTGTCTCAAATCGGCGTGATATCGTCCCAAATGAGTTCCAGCTAATCGCACCTGAAGCTGGCAAGACATCATTCGACGAAACAATCCAAGAGAGCCAGGTTATCATTGCGCTCATACGATTTTGTAACACAAATGGTGGCTCCGTCTCTTCGCCTACCAAATATTCACGATTTTCATAAGAGAGGTACCAATACCATTTCTTATGAATAAAATCCATACCATTGGCATTCGTAAGACTCATCTTTTTCTGAATATCATCAAGAGAAGGGAGAGTTGTCGTCGAATAGAGCTCTTGCAGTTGGTTGCTAAAGAGGTAGCCTCGTCCAATAATCAAACTCTGTGGAGCGAGCTTATATATATACTTTTCAAATCGGCGCAATAATTCATCATCATTATCGTAGTAATCAACATGCTCAGGCTCAAGATTCGTAATCAGAAGGTGTTGTGGCGATGATAAAAAGACAGAACCATCACTCTCATCAAGTTCAACAATCCAAGGCTCTTTTCCACTGTGAGCCATCTCACCACGATACTTTCCACCTGCATAGCATGTTGGATTATATCCCGATTGAGAAAAGAGATGAAACAACATCCATGTTGTTGTCGTCTTGCCATGCGTTCCTGTCACTCCAATTACAGAGTGTGATGAAAGCAACTCAACCAAAAATTCCGCTCTGTGAAAAAGGGTAATCCCCTGCTCTTTTGCTGCAATTAGCTCCGGATTATCAAGCGGAATCGCCCCACTAAATATAATACCATCAACTCCATCAAGGTGATCTGGCGAATGACCTTCAAAGAGGGTAACTCCTCTCTTTGAAAGAGATTGAGCGTAACTTCCAAGACGAGCGTCACATCCAGAAACCTGATGTCCCGCATCATACGCAAGCTGTGCTAATCCACTCACACCGCTGCCATTTATCCCCATAAAATGATAGTGCATCATTACCTCATTATTTGCTCTATATCATTAGCAATAACCGTTGTTGCATCACTCCCTTCAGCCATTTTATTCAACGCTTTTTTATAACTCTCTTTTTTGTTAACCATATCGGTAATTGCCTTATAAAGTTTATCTACCTTCTGCTGCATGGGCTGGGTGTCATCAACCATTAAGGCCGCACCTTCAGCAACAAGATAGCGTGCGTTATAATATTGGTGATTATCAGCTGCGTGAGGGAAAGGAAGATATATTGCAGGAATATTCAATGCTGAGAGTTCAGCTATTGTTGTTGCTCCAGCACGGCAAACCACGACATCAGCCGCCAAATAACAGCCACCGATATTCTGGAAAAATGGCTCAACGGTTACATCAAAACTGTTTTCTCTGTAAAATGAAACGCTTTTTTCATAATCGGCACTCCCTGTCTGGTGAAGAATATGAAAGTTTTCACTAATGTCTGGATACTCCTTCATAAGACGCAATATAACATTATTCACACTTCTTGCACCTTGTGAACCTCCAAATACTGCTAAGACCTTTTTATCTGTTGCAATTTTCATCGATTGAGCACTCAAAAGATCGGGTCGAACAGGGTTGCCACTCAACTTTGCCTTTGATGCAGAGAAAAAACCCTTTTCATCAGGAAAAGAGAGATAAATTCTATCGGCAAACTTTCCAACTAATCGGCTTGTAATACCTGGAATACTGTTTTGTTCTAGTGCCACAACCTCTCTGCGCAGTAAAAATCCAGCAAGAGCAACAGGTCCAGCAGCATACCCACCAAGTGAAACCACAAGCCCTATCTTTTGAGAGGCAACAATATAAAGCGAAAGAATAAGCGCCGGAACAAGTCTTAAAAGATTGTAAATTGTTTGAAAGAGTGACTTTCCTTTTAATCCGCCCACAGGTATCAACTTTAGCGGGAAGGCGTGCTGTTGAAGCACACTCTCTTCTAGCCCACCCTTGCTTCCTACAAACAGAATACGCCACCCCCTCTTTCTCAAGAGAGTCGCAACGGCAATTCCAGGAAAGAGATG
>JAGLDR010000006.1 GCA_023145475.1 bacterium | reverse complement strand
ACACTGCTGACACTGCTGATACTGCCGATACTGCTGACACTGCCGATACTGCTGATACTGCTGACACTGCTGATACTGCTGATACTGCTGATACTGCTGACACTGCTGATACTGGCGACACTGGAGACTGCACAGATAATAAAAGCTGTGGAGATATCACACTCTTTTGCCTTAAAGAAAAATGTGATAACACAAAAGGTACCTGCACTGATGTGCCAACAATATGCCCACCAACCTACTCTCCGGTCTGCGGTTGTGACAACAAAACCTATCCTAGTCCATGTGATGCCTACGGGGCAAGTGAAAGCATTGCATACAAAGGAGAGTGTCACTCAACAGTAACCTATATTTATGACAATCCTGGGGGAATGCCGCCCGTGCAACTTCAAGGAAAAGTAGTAATTGTCGAAGGAACCAGTCAACATATCTTTGATATTCCATTTGAGCCAAATCGAACAAAATCGACTATTGAGGTCAGTTTTGAAGATAAATCAGCTGGTCCACTGCCTAACATCGTAACCTTCTACTTCTATTTAAGTGATTTTCCTCGCCATCTCTGCACAGTAACAACACCGTGTGCCATTAACTTTGTCGATAGCAATAGCTATGCTGTCTGGGAGGTTGGAGGAAGTGAGGGAGGCTATCTGAATGGAGAATTAACTGGAACAGTCTATGTAACAGGCAATGACGAGGGGAGTGGCGACCCTGGCACAGGATCATCATTTAAGTTTTATGCAGATGAACTACAATTTAATCCATTTGGATAATCTCTCACAAATCAAATCGCAATAAACTCACCTTATTCAACCAATTTTAAATAACTGTATCGGTAAAGTTGCTCAAAAAAGACAATTTATTACAATAGAAGCGTAACAATTTTTCACTAGAGGTGATGAGATGAAGGTTAACAGAACAATTTTTAGACAGTATGATGTAAGAGGCTTTGTAGATATCGACTTAACAGAAGATTTTGCCTATAATCTAGCACGGGCGACAGCAGTCTACTATCGCAAAAATCTCCCTGAGATTCACAAAGTAAGTATTGGATACGATGCAAGAGAGAGTTCTCCTCGTTTTGCTGAAGCGTTACAAAAAGGATTTAACGATTCAGGCCTTGACACTGTTCTTCTCGGTATGGTTCCCACTGGATTGCTCTACTTCTCACTTTTTAATCTTGAGGGTGTCCAAGGTGGCATTATGATTACTGGCAGCCACAATCCTCCAGAATACAACGGATTTAAAATAAATTTAGGTGACCTTCCCGTCTACGGTGATGGCATTCAAGAGATTGCCGACATTATGGAAAAAGAGAATTTTCTGAGTGGCTCAGGTAATGCTGACACATATAATATTATCCCCGATTTTGAAAAATATGCACTTAAAAACATCACTATCAAAAATCCTGAAAAGATGCATATCGTTATTGACTCTGGCAATGGTGTCGGTGGCTTTGTTGCTGTCCCTCTCTTACGAAAGATGGGTATTAAAGTAACATCACTGTTTGAAGAGCCAGATGGAACATTTCCTAACCACCACCCAGATCCAACAATTGCAGAATATATTCAGGCAATGATTGCAGAGGTGAAAAATAGTGATGCCATTCTCGGTATCGGTTTTGATGGTGACGCTGATAGAATTGGTGTTGTCGATAAAGATGGTGGTATTATTTGGGGCGATAAAGTTCTCAATATCTACGCAAGAGATGTCGTCAAAGAGGTTCCTGGTGCAACAATCATTGCCGATGTAAAATGTTCTCAAACTTTGATAACAGACATCAATGAGCGGGGCGGAAACGCTATGATTTGGAAGGCAGGACACAGCCTGATTAAAGCAAAAATGAAAGAGGTTGGAGCAGCACTTGGCGGCGAAATGAGTGGCCACATATTCTTCAAACACCGTTTTTTCGGATATGACTGTGCCATTTATTCCACATTTAGGTTACTTGAGATTCTCTCTCGTGTTGAAAGCCTCGATATAAACGAGCTTTTAGAGGGTATTCCAAAAACATACAGCACTCCTGAAATCAGAGTTGAAGTCGATGAAAGTAAAAAATGGGATATCGTTGCAAAAACTGTCGCCTTCTTCAAAGAGAGAGGTGATGACCTTCTTGACATTGATGGTGTCCGAGTAAACCTCGATGGAGGCTGGGGATTGATGCGAGCAAGCAACACTCAGAACATCATCGTTCTCCGCGTTGAGGCTGACTCACAAAAACGAATGGAAGAGATTAAGGCACTACTCGAAAGCAAATTAAACGAATACAATAAGTAGGAGTCACTATGACACAAGCACTTGTTATGATTTTAGCCGGTGGACAGGGATCACGCCTTACACCACTTACTGAAGAGAGAGCAAAACCAGCAGTTCCGTTTGGGGGAACTTATCGTATCATTGACTTTGTCTTGAGCAATTTTGTAAACTCAGGATTTATGCAGATAAAGATTTTAACACAGTTTAAGTCGAACTCTCTTGATCAGCATATTGCACGAAACTGGCGACTTTCACAGATGTTTAATCAATATGTTGATACTGTTCCTGCTCAAATGAGAACTGGTGAAAATTGGTATCTTGGTAGTGCCGATGCTATATATCAAAATCTCAACCTGATAACCGATGAAAAGCCTCAACATGTCTTTGTTTTTAGTGGTGATCACATCTATAAAATGGATGTGAATAAGATGTACCACTATCACATTGAGAAAAAGGCAGCAATGACTATTGCGGCGATTCCCGTTCCGATTGAAGAGGCATCAGCATTTGGCGTTATAGAGATTGATAAAGATTACCGAATGATTGGTTTTGAAGAGAAGCCAAAACACCCAAAATCGATTCCAGGTGAGCCGCGTCTCGCTTTGGTCTCTATGGGCAACTATCTTTTTGACACCGACGAACTTGTTACCGCAGTTACAGCAGATGCAAAAAAAGAAGGAAGTGCAAGAGATTTTGGAAAGGATGTTATTCCCGCTCTCTATCCTGAGAAACGCGTCTACATCTATAACTTTCTTGAAAATGATATCTATATGCCAGAAGAGGGTGAGAATGAAAAACCCTACTGGCGTGATGTTGGAACAATTGATGCCTATTTTGAAGCTCAGATGGATTTGGTCAGCGTTTCGCCGGCAATTAATCTCTATAACCGTGCGTGGCCTATTTTTGGTTTTCCCGCCGTCATTATGCCACCAGCAAAATTTGTCTTTGCAGATGGCGAACATAGTCGCATCGGGGTTGCTACTGACTCTATCATTTCGCAAGGCTGTATTGTTTCAGGTGGAAAGGTTAACCTCAGCATTCTCTCACCAGGCGTACGAGTCAACAGCTATACAGAAATTGAACAGAGCATTCTTCTTGATAATGTTACCATTGGACGCTATTGCAAACTCAAAAAAGTGATTATTGATAAAAATGTTGATGTTCCCGCTGAAACGACTATCGGATACGATGAAGCTCTCGATAGAAAACGAGGATTTACCATCTCTGATAAAGGCGTTGTTGTTGTACCAAAAGGATACGAATTTACGGAGTAATCTCTATGTCAAAACCGACAATTCTCTTTTTATGGCATATGCATCAACCGAGTTATCTTGATGCACTAAACGGAACCTATCTGATGCCGTGGGTGCGATTGCATGCAACTAAAGGATATTATGATATACCACTTGCAATGAAAAATAGTGGAGTGAAAGGTACAATCAATATGGTGCCATCTCTTATTGAACAGTTGCAAGCATACAGCGAGGGGAACGCATCAGATCGCTGGCTAACAGTCACCATGCCTCATCCACGAGAGCTCAGTGATGACGACAAGGTCTTTTTGGTACGGAGTTTTATGATGCTCCACTGGGATAGACAAGTGCGGACATCACCACGCTATTACGAGCTGCTGCGTAAACGCCAACGCTATGAAAAGAAGATTAGTTTTGAAGAGATGATTAGTTTTTTCTCAGATGATGAATTGCTCGATTTGCAAGTGCTTTTTAATCTAAAATGGTTTGGATTTATGGCAAAAGAGAACTATCCTTTTCTCCAAACACTTGAAGATAAAGATCGCTTTTTCACGCAAGACGATAAGCAACAAATGATGGCAATTCAAAAAGAGATTATAGCCTCAATCATCCCACTCTATCGGGATTTGATTAAAAATGGTGATATTGAGGTCAGTTTTACTCCATTTTATCATCCAATTTTTCCACTTGTTCACAATACAGCTCTCGCATCTCGCTCTATGCCTCACGCTCCACTTCCTTCTCAGTTCTCTTTTCCTGAAGATGCTCTGTGGCATCTCAAAGAGGGCAAGCGTTACGCATCTGAGGTGTGGGGAACAGATATAGATGGAATGTGGCCGGCAGAAGGCTCTGTATCCCCTGAACTTATCAAGGTTGCAGAGCAACAAAATGTCAAATGGATTGCAACAGATGAGGACATTCTGTTTAAGAGCATTGGAAGCCGTGAAAAACGCCATATATGTCGTCCGTGGAAGCTAGGAGAACACTCGCCTGCCCTCTTTTTTAGAGACAAATATCTTTCCGATATGGTTGGCTTCTCCTTTTCAACGATGGAGGCAAATGACGCAGTCAATATGTTTGTAAACTATGCTCGCTCTGTTTTTCAAAAGGCAGCATACGACACACCTCTTTTACCTATTATTTTAGATGGCGAAAATGCATGGGAATCCTATCCTGAGAATGGCAAACAATTTTTAACACACCTCTTTGATACCCTTGCAAAGGCTGAAGATCTCACCTGTGCAACTTTCAGTGAAACATTGAAGCAAGACTCATCGTATAACGAACTGATAACACTCCATACGGGATCTTGGATTGACAGCGATTTCCATATCTGGATTGGTAGTGAAGATAAAAATAACGCATGGGATTATCTCCGGCGTGTGCGACTTTTTTGGAGTCGTCATCAAAGCACCCACTTTCTCTCTGAAAAGATTGTAGAAGAGGTAAATCGCACCATTTATCGTGCAGAAGGGAGTGATTGGTTCTGGTGGTACGGCGATCACTTCTCGACAGAGAATGACTCCCTCTTTGACAGACTTTTTCGGAGACACCTTCGCAAAGTCTATTCGATTCTTGGTCTTAAATCACCAACATTTCTTAATATCCCAATCCTTTCTCGCATTTCATCCATCGGCTTTAGAGAGCCAACAGTACTCATATCACCGAAAATTACCGGCAAGACAGATAACTTCTTCAAATGGAATGGTGCCGGCATCCTTGAAGTGAGCAAAAGACCAGGCGGAGCGATGTTTAACAGCAACAGAATTGCTGACCGCATCGCATACGGATTTAACAAAGAGTCCATATTCATCAAGGTAACGCTCCTTGAATCTCTCAGACTTCTCGCACACAAAAAAATGTCCCTACGCGTCTTTTTTATGAACGGACACAATATTGATATTACACTGCCACTCATCCCCTTCTCTCCTGCCCCATTCTCTGCTATCATCAACAATGAAACTGGTCCTATTTCTGATTTCTACCCTGCGGGAAAGGCAGCGTGCGACGATATTTTAGAATTTTCTTTTAATTTTTCAGCATGCGGAGTTCCCGATGGGGAGACCCTCTCACTCTACTTCAAAATATTGAGTGAAGATGGAAAAGAGTTAGAGCGAATACCAGTGATGGGTGGAATTTCACTTCATATCCCATCAGATCGAGATTTGCATAGATATTGGGATGTATAATATGAGTGACACACCGAATAGAATGGTGTCATGTTTTCAGCGTGACACCTTCCGCATCTATAATAAGGAGTCAATATGAGTGATACACTACCAAATATGAGAAAAGACCCCATCAGCAATGAGTGGGTTATCTTTGCTCCAGAAAAAACACATACAGTCATCAGAAACAGTAAGGAGAGCGACGCTCTTTTACCACTTGATTCATTCTCTCCTGGATTTGAGTATACCACAGGCTCAACACTCTTCTCTGTTGAAGGAAAACATACCCCAACAACCGATTGGAGCGTCAGAGTTTTCCCTGCCCAACATCCGTTATTGCATGTAGAAGAGCCACACAAAATATTTGGAGATGGACTCTATGATGTTATGGCACGAATTGGGGCACACGAAGTCATTGTCGAGACGGCCAGAGAGGTTGAACATCTCGACGAGCTAACACCAGAAGAGATTGTGAACATCTTTACCGCATACAGAGCCCGTATGCACGACTTAAAAGGCGACAAAAGAATAAAAACAGTGATGATTCTCAAAAATAGAGGTACGGCAGCCGGTGGAATGCTTTCAGAGCACTATAGCGAACTGCTTGCATTTCCTTTTATTCCTCCCGTTGTTAAAAGTGAGATTGAAAACAGCAATGAATACTATGATTTCAAAAATAGATGTGTTTTTTGTGATTTGATTCATCAAGAAGAGAGTTTCAAAAAAAGAGTGGTTGCTGAAAACGGCGATTTTATCGCAATTACACCCTATGCAAGCCGATTTCCATTTGAAGTTTCAATTATGCCAAAACAGCACTATGCACACTTTACAAATCAGCCTGAATCGACAATGCTTTCACTAGCTCTTCTCTATAAAAAAATACTGTTTGCAATCCGCACTCTTCTTGATAGTCCTGCGTGGAATGCCATTATTCACACCTCTCCAATTAACACAAATGAGAAGCAGCTGCATGACTCATATCACTGGCATATGAGTATTTTCCCGCGTATATCATCTATCACATCAATGACTTTTGGGGCAGGCGTTTTTGTTAACCCCGTCTTGCCTGAAGAGGCAGCAACAGCACTCAGAAAAGCGATAAGAGAGGCACAATGAAAACGTTACTGACTCTGTTATCACTCTTTTTGTCGCTCTCTCTTCTTGCTGAATCATGTCCATTCACCTCGTTCAACAAAAACGGCGGCGCTCTTATTGTACAAGATGCCACATCTAACAAAGTGGTTATTTCGTGTGGAGAGCCACAAAAAGCCTACAAATATGCATCAACTGTTAAACTTCTCACGACTGCAACTGCGCTCAAACTTCTTGGACGAGATTTTAAATTTACCACAAAATTTCTCTTCTCTCCTCAAAAGAAAGTGCTTACAATTATCTCATCTGGCGACCCCTCGTTGGTGATAGAGCAGCTCACCATAATTGCTCACGAGCTGAAACAGAGAGGCGTTTCTAACATAAAACAGGTAAGATTACTCTCTCCTGGATGGAACGGGAAAATTGAAAGAGAGCAGCAAGGAGCAGGAAGAGGAGACAGAGCATATCAAGCTCCAATCAGTGCTTTATCATTGAACTTTAATACCGTTACCGTCTCTGTCACTCCCGCAAAACAAGGTGAAAAACCACAAATATCTGTGGGCATACCACCTGACGCTTTTGTTATCAAAAATCAAGCAAAAAGTGTCAAAGGAGGTGGAAAATCTCTGATTGTATCCACAACAGCCACAAAAAACAGAACGGTAATAACAGTCAGTGGCACGATTGGCACAAACAGAGCAAAACCAGCCATTTCATACAGACGCATATACCACCCTGCTCACCACTACATCTATACACTTCTCGCATTGATGGGAAACAAAATGGTCCCTGTTGAGATAAGTGCAGCAGATATTCCATTGAATGAAAAACATCACACCATCTACACCCATAAAAGCCGGCCACTACACGACATTCTGACTGATATGAACCGCTATTCAAACAACTTTATTGCCGAAACATTGACAGCAACCCTTGGAATAAAAGAGGGCGGTGATCCAAAAAATGGCGTAACAGCAATTAAGGAATTGATAAAAAAAGAGTACAGCTTTGAAGCCAACATAAGAAATGGAAGCGGGCTTGGCAATGGAGAATATAACTATATAACTCCACTACAAATTATGACGCTTCTGCAAAGAAATTGGCACGATAGATGGGGCGCAATTGACTTCTTTTCAACGCTACCCGTCTATGGCGAAACAGGCACACTCCACAGAGTGCCACACACCGCTTCAATCGGCAATATCAGGGCAAAAACAGGCACCCTTTCAGGAATTTCCGCAGCCGCTGGTATTTTCAGAGGAAAGAATGGAAAAATATATCTCTTTACCATCATCTTATCAGACAAATCAGTCAGACGGTTGACAACGAAAAGGAATCAGATTTTATCTAAACTTGTTGAGATGTTTTAACAATTTCATTCATTACAACACCATTGAGCAGCCACAACCATTATTAGAATTTGTTGGATAGTCTTCATCTGTTTCAGAAGTATCATCATCAATCAGTTCATCAGAATCATTGACGCTGTCTCCTGTGTCATCGCCAGTGTCCCCAGAATCTGTATCGTCTGCTGAATCACCGCTGTCTGCGGTATCATCGTCGCTTGCGGTGTTGGCTTCATCGACGGTTTCGTCGGGAGTTTCCGACTCCGAATCTTCGTCGGACAAGTCGTCTGTTGTTTCATCTGGGGTCTCTGCTGCCCACTCTTCAACGGTGAGTATGTAGTTTCCAGATGCGTCACTGACTCCTTCAACAACGATGAATAGTGTTTCGTCTTCTGTTGCTTCGTAGTGGATAACCTCGTTTTCGCCTATCCCAAATTCATTGATTGCGTCAAGACAATCTTCATCTTCTCCACAATTTCCAAGAAGGAGAAGAACTCCATCAAATCCGTTGGCTGGATCAAGAGTGATCTCAATTCTATCGCCTGTTTCAAGCTCAATTGAATAGACGAAATCAGGAGATGGATACTCCTCTTCTATGCAGCTTTCGCCGTACGCGGTCAGTGATGATGGCCTATCTGTTGTCGATGATGTGTGTGTATATGGAAGTTCTCCAACCACTTCAGCTTCTCCGCAGACACCGTTTTCATCGGTGATGTTTATGGTGGCAAACGCCTCTGTTGCGTGTGTGCCATCGCTCGCTTCAACAGTCAAAATATACTGTGTTGTAAGCTCGAAATCGAGAGTGCTGTTGTCTGCAACGGTAACTTGTCCAGTTGCACTGTCAATTGCAAATACTCCGGCGTCATTTCCAGCGATAATTGCGTAACTGATTGTGTTCAAATCTCCGTCACCGTCAACTGCGGTGATTGTTCCAACAACGGTGCCAATATCTGCAACTTCACTTAAACTCCATTCAACATCGGACAGAATAGGATCACTGTCATTGAGATTGTTGAGGTCAATCGCAACGGTTTCACTGTCACTGTTTTCATCGTCTGTTGCTGAAATTGTCAGTACAAATGTTGGTGTTATTTCAAAATCAAGCACGGATTGACTTGCAACGGTTATTTCACCTGTTGAACTATTGATTGCAAATCCGCCAGCATCGTTTCCTGCGGTGATTGCGTATATAACTGAACCTTGAATGTCACCCGTTATTACAACGGTTCCAACCACGGTCAGAGCAGAGCTGTTTTCATCAACAAGAAATGTTTGTCCTGCGGTGATTGAAAGTGCGTTAAGAGTGGTGAATGAGAGGTTATTCCCATAGGTCGTCGAAACACTATTTGTTGCAAATGCTCTGTAAAAATAGGTTGTTGCCACTGTCAGTCCGGTGAGTGAGACAGAGAAAGTTGTGTCGGCAGACGCGTCTGGAACACAGACTCCTGCTGTTGTTGGATTTGCTGTTTCACCGTAGCAAACGCCTTTTGCGCTGATTGTCGCGCCACCGTCACTGCTGATGCTTCCACCAGAAGTTGCCGTTTTTGTGGTGATTGCAGTTGCAACAACTGTTGCGATTGTTGGCGCAATAGGATCCACCGTTACGCTTGCTGTGCCGGTTAAACCATTATAATTATCTGTATCTGTTGGTGTGAAAGTCACACTGTGACCTGCTGTTCCTATATTGGGTGCAGTTGCTGGCGTGGTAAATGCAAAACTTCCTGCTGGCGTTGAATCTCCACTATTTAATGTTGAATCTGCGAGAGTTTGACCGTAAGTAATCGCCGTTGCAGTTGGCCAAGTCGTCACGGTTGAATCAGCTTTGTTTACGGTTACGGTAAATTCTGATGAATATGTTTCTAAACAAACGCCACTTTTCACCGAAACTCTGTAATACCATGTGCCAACTAAAGTTGGAGTTTCTGAATGCGTTGTCGTCGTATTTGTAATTGTCTCCCAGCTGCCGGAATTTAATTTTCTTTCCCAGCGCTGAATGGTTCCAATATGACCTGACAGTGTCATCGTGCCGGTAGATGAACCGTAAATAATAGTAGCTGTTCCAGCGATACTTCCGCCGATAGTGAGAGGATTGACAGTAACATCAACGGCAACTCTGTTACTTATACAGTAGATCTTTTCTATATAAGTAATTTTTATTAATCCATTTCCTGAACGAAGTCCGGCTGTGGTTGTTCCATCGGTAACTCCACCACTATATGAAGAGCCGCCAGCTCCGCTTCCACCAGTATAATTTCCGGCATCTATTCCATTTGATCCAGTTTCACCACCACCGGTTCCACCGATAGCTGCTGTATTACTACCAGCTTGGGCACCTGAGTTAGCATGTCCGCCATTTCCTCCTAAACCAGAAGATCCGGGTAGTCCATCATCTCCGTGTTCTCCGTCTCCTCCAGCTCCACCAGCT
>JAGLDR010000059.1 GCA_023145475.1 bacterium | reverse complement strand
CCATGACTAATAAAGGGAAGTGGAACACCCTTATTTGGTAATAAAGTTGTTACAACCCCCATATTAATAAAGGTTTGCGAACCCATCATAAAGACAAATCCAGCGATAATATACATATTAAATTGAGTCGTGGCATTCGCCACAAAAAAGACACCTATTGAAAAAAAGAGGCTGAACAAAATCACTAGCGTCAGAGTGCCAATAAAACCAAACTCCTCTCCAATAACACCAAAAATAAAATCTGTCCTTGCCTCAGGGAGAAACTTCTGCTTTCTCTCACTGTTGCCAAAGCCGACACCAGTTATGCCACCACGACCCATTGCAATCTTTGCCGCAATTTGCTGATAATTTTCATCAGGATAGGCATCTGTATCTAAATATGCTGCGATACGCACTCTGCGGTACTCCCGTCCGGGCATATAAATCATTGCTGCGATAAGAAGTGGACCAAGAACCAACAATACAGCCACATATCTAAACTTCATTCCACCCATTAAAAGGAGAACTACCATCGTAACAGCAATGATTAACCCTGTTCCTAAATCTTCAATTGCAATAATACCAGACATAGCACCAACAACAATAAAGGGATAGAGCAACTCTTTTAACAAGCCAAGTCTATTACCCTTATTCGCAATAACAGACGCAAGATATATAACAGCGGTAATCTTCGCAAATTCAGATGGTTGAATCATCATAACACCCAAGTTTATCCACCGACGAGAGCCATTTACCGAGGTGCCAATAATAAAAGTGGCAAGAATGAGAAGAAAGGTGGCAAGCAAAATAATGGGAACACGCTTTCTAAGTGCTTGAAAATCAATGGTGAGAGCAAGGATAAATCCTGATACTGCTATCACAAATTTCATAAACTGTTTGATTAAAATAGATGTTACAGATGTTGCAGGAATCGCAACATTAAAGACATCGATACTAAAGACCATCACCATTCCAAATAGTACAAGAAAAAAGAAGAGAATGAAATAGATACGAACCAGCCGTTCAATCATCACTATGCCCCTCTTCTAGCAACTTAACATTATTAACGAAATCTTTGCCTCTCTCCTTATAATTACTATACCAATCAAAACTTGAACAGGCAGGTGATAACAAAACTGTCCCTTCTGATTGAGCAAGATTATAGCCAATAGCAACGGCATCCTTCATTGAATTAACCTGGGCAAGCGGCTGGAATCCTTCAAAATATCTCATAATTGCAGCGGTAGCCTCACCAAAAACAACAACCCCTTTACATTTTTCATCTGCAAGGCGACGAAGCTCCGCATAACTGCCACCTTTATCAACACCACCAAGAAGAAGGACAACACTCCCGTCAGAAAACCCGCCAAGAGCTCGCTCGGATGCCCCCGTATTGGTCCCTTTAGAGTCATTATAAAATGAAATTCCATTAAACTCTGTTACTAGTTGCACGCGATGCTGTAGCGGTAAAAAACTCTTAAAAACATCAGTAAAATCGTAAGCTTCAGAAAGAAAATAGTCAACAATCAGAAGTGCAGCTTTTACATTTTCAACATTGTGTGGCTGACTTAATGGAGTCCTAGCAACAGTTCCAAATGCACGAGGTGTCGTTACAATACCATTACTAAAATGTGCATCACCATAGCGCTCTTCACTGGCAAAAGAGAGAAGATCACCATCAAAAACGAGATCACTCTTCTCGATTGAATCACCATTATAAATTGCTCGTCCTTGTGGGATTAAAAGCTCAAAGATGTGCAATTTTGAGTGCATATATGCCGCAAAATCATCATATCTATCAAGATGATCATCCGAAACATTTAAAACAGCAGCAACATCAATCCGAAGAGTAAAAAGCAGGTCTAACTGAAAACTACTGAGCTCTATGACAAAAATATCATACTTTCCCTTTACACCGCTAATCACTGGCTGTCCTATATTTCCGCACAGAAAAACAGAATACCCAAGTGCATCGAGCATATCACGAACAAGGGTAACCGTTGTACTTTTACCATTAGTTCCTGTAATCGCAACAACGCGAGCAGTTTGCGGAAGATATCGAGCAGCAAGCTCTATATCACCTATTATCTCTACACTTTTCTTCTGTAATTGCAAAAAGAGTGGATGTTGCTCAGAAATACCTGGACTTACCACTGCAAAAGAGAAGTCTATTGCATCATTATCATTATAGGACTCCATTTTCATCTCTTGAGAGAGAGAGGAAAGATGCTCCTTATTATCATCATATAAAACAACAGTAAATCCTTCTGCTTGCAAAAAAAGTGCAGACTCCCTGCCTGAAACGCCAAGTCCCATGACAAGAACCTTATCCATATCTACCTCACCTTAATAAGAGCTGTACTGACAATTGCCAGTAAAATCGCCACTATCCAAAACCGAACCACCAATTTAGGCTCAGCTGTTTTTCCCGTTACCTCAAAATGATGATGAAACGGCGCCATACGAAAGACTCGTTTTCCCGTCAGCTTAAAACTGGTAACCTGAATAATAACACTTAATGTCTCTATAACAAAAATCCCATTAAAAATAATAGAAAGAAATTCAGTCTTTGTAACAACAACAAGCCCGCCAAGAAGAGCACCGAGAGTAAGAGATCCTGTATCACCCATAAATATTTGTGCGGGATAGGTGTTATACCACAAAAAAGCCATCGCAGAGCCAAAAGTAGCGCCCGCAACCACCGCTAGCTCACCTGCTCCACCAATAAAAAAGAGGTGAAGATAGTTTGCAAAAGCAGCGTGACCAACAAGATAGACAATCATTGCAAGAAGAAGGACGCTCACCATGCTAGGAACTGTTGCAAGCCCATCCATACCATCTGTCAAATTGACAGCATTTGATGTTCCAACGATAACAAGCACACCAAAGGGGATATACCACCAGCCAATATCAACTGTTGCCCCTTTGAAAATAGGAATATGAAGCTCTGGTGCATAGTCTTGTCGCAGATAGAGAAAAACCATGAAGACCGTAGCTATCAAAATCTGAGCAAGAAATTTTGAGCGAGCAGAGAGCCCTCTCCCCTTCCCACTCTTTGTAATATTCAAATAGTCATCATAAAACCCAATAATTCCCGTTCCAACAACCAAAAAGGTGATAGAATAGATATAAAAATTATTCATAAAATCAGTGAAAAGCAGAACATTAATCAACAAAGAGAAAATGATAATCACCCCTCCCATTGTCGGTGTTCCCGCCTTTGCAAGGTGTGCCTTTGGTCCATCTTCACGAATCGTCTGTTCAACTTTTTTGCGACGCAAAAAATTGATGAATTTTGGATAGAAGAAAATCGAAATAAAAAACGATGTCAAAATCGAAATGAAAATTCGTATCGTGATATAGTTGAAAATTTGAACCGACGGAAAGTAGTCTCGCAACCAATCAACAAGATAAAGAATCATTCACTCAACTCCTTTTGCTCGACCAAACGCTCTAGTGCGTTGGCTCTAGACCCCTTCAAAAGAAAGAATCCGTGTTTTGGTAAAAGTGCTCTCAAATCAGCTAAAGAGGGTATAAATTCAACATTTCTGCATTCTAAAATTACCCCTCTTAGTTTTTCGAACTCTTTACCTGTCAGAAAAACCCTACTTAACACTTTAAGACTTTTTATATACATTACAAGTTCTTGATGAAAATATTTAGAAAAATTTCCCAACTCTCCCATCTCGCCCAAAACAAGATAAAGAGGCTGGTTTGTCCTGCCATATATTTTAATAAAAGAATCAATGCTTTTTTTCATAGAATCAGGATTGGCATTATAGCAATCCATCACAAAATTCTGCTCTCCTTTGACCACCATCTCGCCACGATATTTTGGCAGTTTTTTTGCTTTCGATTTTTCAATAATCTCATCAAGTTTTGCTGTCGGAACAACCATTTTAATGGTATTAAATGCCGTCAGTGTATTTTCAGCCATAAAGTGAGGAAGATTTTCTAGTTTTCCCGCAAAAGATGTCGGCATTTCAAATGAAGTCGACTCTCGATCACTCCTCTCTGCCCACTGACGCATCCACTTGTCATCACTTCGATAGAGTACACTCTTACTCCCTTCAAAAAGTTCTAACTTTGCAAGAGCTAACTCATCACGAGATGAAAAGTTGCCAATGTGAGCAAAACCGATATTGGTAAGCACTCCGATATCAGGAGTAGCAATCTCCGTAAGAAGAGCAATCTCACCTGTATGATTCATCCCCATCTCTAATACTGCTATATCAACAATGAGAGGAAGAGCAAGAATTGTAAGAGGTAACCCAAGATGATTATTAAGATTTCCTGTTGTACTATGGACAATTTTCCCATAGAGACGCAATCCTGAAACAATCAACTCTCGTGTTGTTGTTTTACCTGATGAGCCACTCACCGCAATAATAGTAAGCTCGCCTTTCAGTCTCAGTCGCTCTCTGCTGAGTTGTTGAAGAAAGTCTAGTGAACTTGGAACTTTTATATAGTTAGCATCATCATATGTCGCAACCTCTCCAACACAAAAAACACCTTTTGCAAGGAGCTCTGGTATAAAATCGTGACCATCTCTAAATTCACCTTTAAAAGCGATAAAAAGAGTATCTCTAATTGCAGTGCGACTATCAATACTCACTGAAGAAATGAGCGCAGGACGATTAGAGTTCCAGTTTGCACCACACTGAGTGGCAACTCGCTCTAAGAGTAGATGTGAAAACATACTCTTCTCCTATTTATTGTTATATTGTAGAACTATCTCTTTATCTGAAAAAAACAACTTCTCTTTTCCAATGATTTGGTACTGCTCATGTCCTTTTCCTGCAATAAGTACAGTGTCTTGTGGAGATGCAATAGTCAATGCAAAAACAATTGCCTCCTCTCTGTTTTCAATGATGGTATAGAGTGATGAGTCCATCGAAATCGTTATTTCTGAGATGATATCATACGGATTTTCTGTGCGAGGATTATCGCTTGTAACAATAGCGTGATCCGACAATTCCGCAGCAATTCGGCCCATTTCTGACCGTTTTCCTCTATCTCTATCTCCACCAGCACCAAACACAACAATTAATCGCCCAGAACCACACCCCTGTCTGAGTGCTGTTAAAACCCGGAAAAGCGCATCAGGAGTATGTGCATAGTCAACAAAAACATGTCCAATATTGCCGACTCGCTCTAATCTTCCTTCAAGTGAGAAACTTTCACTCAATCGTTCAAACGCAACAAAAGGATGCACAATGTGAGAGGCAGCAGCGGCAGCGCCAAGAGCGTTCAAAAGATTAAAATCGGCTCTAAATGGCAGTGTGAAGCTCTTTTCTTCCTCTTTGTATGTTACAACAACACGCATTTTATCACTCATTTCATCAATAATTCTTGCCGAAATATCTGCATCATTTTCAATCCCAAAGCGTACAATCTTTGATGAATCTATCTCTTCTGCAAGTTTTTGTCCGAAAGAATCATCCACATTGATACAGTGACAGGCACCCTCTTTTGCGTAGTGAGTAAAGAGAAGTTTTTTTGCATCACCATACGCTTCAAGGCTCTTATGATAGTCAAGATGATCTTGTGTGAGATTGGTAAAAAGAGTAACATCGAATGCACTCCCCTCAATTCGCCCCTGCTCAAGTGCATGGCTACTCACTTCAGAAATTATACCTTTCGCTCCCCACTTTTTCATTGTAGCAAGCACTTCATACCACTTCCAAACAAATGGCGTTGTATTTGGAGCTTCAATAGTATGGTCTCCAAAACGGTATCCAACAGTCCCCGTTACGCCAACAGGCAAATCGGGAAAGAGTATCTTCTCAAGCATATACGCCGTTGTCGTCTTTCCATTTGTCCCCGTAATGCCAAAAAGGCTCAGAGCATTTTGTGGTAATCCATAGATGCGTGCCGAAACTCTTTTTGCAAACTCAACAGCAGAGCTCACTTGAAGATAATTCTGCCACTGACCCTCTTTCTCACCAACAGAAAAAACAGCACCTTTTTTAGCCGCCTTTTCAATAAAAGTATGTCCATCAACCTTTTCGCCCGCAATTGCCAAAAAAATGGCACCAGAGAAGAGTTCGCGAGAGTCCGCCGTAATAGCGATTACCGACTGATTTTCAATATTCTCAAGAGAGGAGGATACTATTAATTCACTAGTTAATTCAATGATTTGACTAACATTAATCTTCTTCAATTTCTGCCTCTTCATAGACATCTTTTGTTGCACCTTTCAAAGAGAGAGAGATGACCGTGCCAAATAGTTGTACATCACCAGCATCTGGAGATTGCTCTAAAATCAAATCGTTACTCTCTCCTGAGAATTGAATATCGAGCCCGGCATTGTGTGCTACAAAGGTCGCTTGCTGAAGATTTAACCCAACAACATTTGGTACAACAACATATCCTTCAGGGAGCGTATCTTTTTTTCCACTATTTTCGGGAAGCAGTGGCGTCGTTACATCATTACTCGTAATAGAGGTTTGCTTTCTCTTTTTCTGTGAATCTTTTTCAGGAGGAAGATAGATACCCATAAGAGGTAAAGCACGCTTTGCAACAGCCTGAAATACCGGCGCAGCAACAGTTCCACCATACTCACGCCCCTTTGGCTCTTCAATAACTACCATCATAATCATTTTTGGGGTTTCGTTTGGCACAGCACCAATGAACGATGCGACAACCTTTTTTCGAGAATATCTTCTTATTTCATGATCATATTTTTGTGATGTTCCTGTTTTCCCACCAACTTCCACACCTTTTATCTGCGCTCGCTTTGCAGTTCCTTCACTGACAACTGATTCAAGCATAGCTATCATTTTTTTGTTGGAATTATAGCTAAACTTAACACTTTTAGGTGGTGGAATTGGAAGAAATATCTCTTTTTCTATCTCCTCACCTGTGCGTGGATCAACCGTGTGCTCTACAATTCTATCAATAATTCGAGGTGTCCATAAAACACCACTATACAACGAGGCAAAAGCACGAACCATCTGCACAGTATTAACCATCAAACCTTGACCGAATGCAATATTTGCCTTATCGATTGGATACCATTTTTTCCAAGAACGAATTGGAGTAGCAGCCTCACCCGCGACATCTATCCCGCTTTTCTCACCAAATCCAAAAGAGCGTAAGGCATTATAGAGCTCCTCTTTTTTCAATCTGTCTGCCAACTTAACCGTACCGATATTACTTGATGTAACAACGATATCTTTTAAGGTCATCCAATCTCCCGCTTTGTGATCATGAATAAGTCGATGACCAAAACGAAAGACACCATTTTCCCCAAAAATAAGTTCACCTGGTTTGACAAGATTGGCGTTTAATACAGCAAGAAGAGAGAAAATCTTCATTGTACTACCTGGCTCAAACAGGTCTAATACTGCATAATTTCTCCGACTAGCTGGATCTGCATCCCAAAACTTTGCGGGATTATAACTTGGATAATTTGCAAGTGCGATGATTTTACCATCAAGTGGATTCATAATGGTAACACTTCCCCACTTTGCTCCACTCTTCTTTACCATTTTTGCTAATTCATCTTCCGCAATATATTGAATACGGGCATCAATCGTTAAATAGATATCATTACCACTATTATTCTTTAACTCTTTTGCAACCTCTCTAACACCCTGTTTCCCTACTGCATTTCTAAATCGCTCAATATTTATCTTTTTTCCATGGAGATACTTATCGTGTTTGTATTCAAGCCCATCGACACCCTTCATATCAGAGCGGCGAACAAACCCCAAAACATTGCTAAAAAGATTCTTTTGCGGATAGACCCGCTTATACCCTGACTCAAAAAGAACCATATTAAAATCATTAACAATTCCAAGAAGTCGGTTAAGCTTTTTCTTACTTATACGCTCTCTTTTTGCTCTGATTTTTGCGTTAACGGCCTTTTTGTATGCCTTTTTATAAGCTTCTTTCCACTCGTAGGGAACATCTCTTTTTAAGATAAGATAGTGGGTTTTTTTCAAAAGAAGGGTATGAATCTCTTGCGCTGGCATACCAGTTATTGTTGCAAGTACCCCTGCCATATCTCGTTTATATCGAATACTTCTTGGATCGAGCCGCAAATCTAATTTTGGCTTAGAAATGGCGAGAGGTGTACCCGCCTTATCAAAAAGAGAGCCTCGCTTTCCAACAACCGTACGAACAATCTTTGTACTTTTCAAAGATTTCTCAACATAATCATGGTGTTCTGTGACTTGAATGCGATATAAAGAGACAACTACAAGGGCATAGCCAACTAAAAGAAGAAGGGCTATAAAAAAGAATTTTGATTTTTCAAGCTTCATCTGCCCTCATCGTTTTTCGCAAGAGCCATTCTATCATTCTGAGTAATCGAAAATACAATTTGATCTATTGTCGCAGTAGCAAGATTCAATTTCTTAGCTCGCGCCAACAAACTTTCAGGAGATTGCAAAACATCATAGCAATGCTGAGCGATGTTAAGTTCATGTAACATCTCGTGACGACTATCAATCATCTTCCTGATCTCTCCATACTGGTAATTTCTTTGTGCCTTTTCATAGGCAGTTACCACTGCAAGTGCACCAACAGCAACCATTCCGAGCATAACAAACAAAATCCAGTTGTCAAAAAGATCAAGACGAGAGCGAACACCTCTAGATTTATAAAATGAGATAATCTTTCCAAAAACGAAACCATTCAATACATCTGTTTTCATTGCTCTCTCCATTTATGATTAATTACTATGCTTTTTCAATATAAATAACGCAGCACTACGAGAGCGGACATTTCTCTCAATCTCTGCCTCAGAAGGTTTCATCTTCTTTTTCAATTCAACCTTGCCCGGAATAACAGCGTGACCAAGACGAGGATCAAGCAGAGGAAGACCCGCTTTCAGATCACGAAAAACAGAGCGCACCACACGCTCCTCTCCTGAATGGAAGGTGATAATTGCCATCACGCCACCAACAGCCAAACGCATGAAACCATGTTTTAATAGAGTCTCCATCTCTTCAATCTCTTTATTAAGAGCGATACGAAGAGCCATAAACAGCGGTGCTGCATCATCTCTTTTCTTTCGGTGATACCGTTTTGCATTCACCATACACTCTTTAATTTCTCTTGTTAGCACAACACCATCATCTACTGCCTTCTTCAAAGCAATTGCCACCTTCTTTGACTCACGCTCTTGTGCATGCGTACTGAAAATCTGCTGCAATTCACTCACGGTCAGTCGACGAATCATATCAAGAGCTGTCTCACCTTGAGATGCATCCATTCTTAAATCTAACTTATCTTCAAACTTCCATGAAAAACCACGCCCCTCTGTATCTAATTGATAGCTACTAACGCCCAAATCAGCAAGCAACATATCAATCTCAGCCTCGCCAGACTGGAAGAGGAATTTATCAATATCGCTCATATTCCCATGAGCAACCAAAACATCAGAATAAGTTTCAAATCGGCTTTTCAGGTGAGCAACAGCATCGATATCTCTATCAATCAAAAGAGATTTTCTTACCGATGTTCCAACCATAACAGCATTTGCGTGTCCACCACCACCACCAGTGCCATCAACATAGAGATTTTTGTTATCTGCATCCAAAAATGCGTTAACAACCTCTTTTTTCATCACTGGTTCATGGATAAACATCACTCGCTCTCCTGCGGATTCTTCTTTATATTAAAGAGCTCAAAAACAGAGCCCAACTCTTCTGGATCAAATTGACCACTATCTGACATCGACTCTTTCGACCACAATTGAATTGTCTCGACAGCACCGAGCAGTGAAATATCTTTTTTAATTCCTGCCCACTCCATCAAATTTTTAGGAAGACGAATCCTGTTCTGGCTATCAGGCTCAACACTCTCAGCTGTTGAAACATACCAACGGACAAAACGAGACTTCAACTCACCTTCAGGAAGAGATTCGCGAATCTTGGCAACCTGTCCACTCCAAGCCTCTGGCGAAAAAACCTCAAGATAGTGCTCAGTTTGAGACATACCTTTAGCAACAATCAGACTCTCTCCACGATGGAGTTCCATCTGAGGCAACCAGTGCGGAGGAAAAGGAATCCTCCCCTTTGCATCGACTCGGTAGTCTCGTTGGCCATGAAAGAAGCTTTCTTTTACCATTTGTTCCCACTTGATGGTTAACAGTTACCACATCCTACCACCAGCAAATAAGAAATCAACAAAATTTGGAAGTTTTTTGTCTTTTTTTTAGACTTTTTTTAACCCCCCGTTTTTTGGCAACAGAGCCAGTTCGAAATTAAAAAATGAAACAACTTTTGCGTATAGTTTTACCATTTCTTAAAATAAAAAATAGAAACCCCTATTGCCCACTCTCGCTTTGTTGCATATTTTTTTGTATTTAACTTTATTATGAGTAAAAATATAGTGTCGTTTGGGAGAACTCATGATCGGGGAGTAGACTAGATGAAGTTTCGTTACATTACACTGTTACTGTTACTACTGTTTCTAACATCGTTTTTGCACGCAGCAAAAGTTGCTGTTATGCCAATTGAAGATCGCACAAAAAGCATCAAGCCAGCTGTTATTACTGCATCAGAACAGTACATCATCAAAATGTTGGGAAACATGGGGAAATATCAACTTATCTCCTCTGCAACCAGAGCTCAAGTGATGAATCGCACACCAGTCTGGAAGAAGTGTCGCCAGATGGAGTGTCAAATTGCTATCGGTAAAGCACTGCAAGCTGACATGGTACTTACTGCATCTGTAGATCAGTTTGCGGGAATCTATACCATTACCTTTAACTTTATCGATGTTGTTCAAAAACTCAAAACAGAAGCTGGTGCAACTGATTTTAACGGTACTGCCGTCGGAATGAGAAGTGCAATAGAAAATATCGTTGCACGCATTCATGGAAAAAAAGAGAAAAAGATAGCTGTTGCCACAACAGATTGGGATAAAAAGATTACACAGAAATATACCAAAAAAGCTTTTACACAAAAGAAGGTCAAAGAGTATGTGCTTGCACCAGAGCCACAAATTGTTCCTATCATTAAAAAAGTTATTCCAGGAAAGGCGATATTTTCAGTCTTTCCCGCAGGAGCCACCATCTTGCTTGATCCAGCAAGCCCAAATGAAAAAAAATGTACCGCACCCTGCACCATCAACAACATTCCTCCTGGCGCACACACTGTTCGCATCACAAGAGGTGGATATACCGCGAAAGATAGCTACATCACCATTACTGATGGAGCAACTTTAACTCGCTCATTCACTCTTTCAATAATAAAAAAGAGTAAAGATGAGATTAACAACGCACTGGTCAATGCTGCAAAAGATGGCAAAATGAAACTTGTCAGACAGTTAGCAAATCAAGGTGCTGACATTAACTTTCATAATCAACAAGGTGTCAGTGCTGTTCTTGCCGCCACCTTTAATAACAATCGACTTATAACTGCCTACCTCGTTGGTCGTGGTGCAAAATTCACCCCTGTTGAGATGACAGTTCTCATGCATGTTGTTATTGACCGCTCTGATCAGTGGTTACTCACTCAACTTATTAAGCAGCGAGTCAATCTTAACACACGATTTGGTGGTGGACGAACTATTATCTGGGTTGCAGCTGAGAAGAAAAAATGGAAAATACTTACCAAACTTGTTGCTGCAGGTGCCTCTTTAACCATTCGAGACAATACAGGAAAGAGTTTTGTTCAGTGGATGTTTGATCAAGGCTCTGTCTCTGCTGCTCGTGCTGTTATAGCAGCAAAAAAGCGAGTCTCGATTCCACAATCATCACTCTTGTTAAAAAAAGCAGTCACGTCTGAGAATGTGACGCAACTTTCACTTCTCTTACTTCTTGGCGTCCCTGTTAACACTCCTTTTGCTGATGGGCTCACTCCACTCTGGTATTCTGCAGTTAAAAACAGAGGCGATATGGTTGCAATCCTCCTTCAAGCTGGAGCACGAGCAACAGTAAAAGATAGAAGCGGGCGATCACTAATGCAATATGTAATTGAAACTCGAAGATATGATATTGCAAGACAATTAGGAAAGCATAAGGCAAAACTTTCAGCAAAAGAGATTGGATATCTTCTCAAAAAAGGAGTTATTATTGGTGACACTGAGCTTGTCGAGCTTCTTGTGAGCATGGGACTAAATGTAAACACTCGCTTTAGAGATGGTCTCAGTCCTCTGTGGATTGCCGCATTTAACAACAATAAAGAGATGATTTCAATTCTTGCTGACGGTGGTGCAAACCTCAATATCAAAGACAATCAAGGACGAACAGTTCTTATGTGGTCTGTGCAATTCAATAGAAAAAGTATTGCGAATCTTTTGATTACTCGTGGCGCTAAAATCAACCTCTTTGATAAAAAGGGTCGGACGGCTCTCTTTAACGCTGTCATGAGTCAACAGCTTCGCATGGTGAAGATGCTTGTCGCAAATGGAGCAAACACAAAGTTAAAAGATAGCAATGGCAACGCACCTCTCCACATTGCAACATCTCTCGGTGATATATCTGTCGTACAATACCTTATTGAAAAAGGTGCCTCTGTACAATCGGGCGACAACCATGGAAATACACCACTACTGATTGCACTTGCAAAAGGATATAACGATATTGCCCTCTTTTTGATTGATGCAAAAACAAATCTTGATATTGCCAACAAAGATGGTGTAACACCTCTTATTATTGCAGCTTCAAAAGGCAATCTTCCTCTTGTACAAACGCTTGTAGAACGGGAAGCAAGCATTAATAAACAGGATAAAGAGGGTCTCTCAGCACTTATTAAAGCAAAGAGAAACAATCGTTATCAAGTCGCACTTTATCTTCTTGAGAAAGGTGCAACATTTGATTCACGAAGCGAACAAGATGAGTTAATGGCATACTCAACACTAAATAACTACAAGCCAATTGTTGCAAACCTCATTGCCCGGAAAGTTTCCGTAAACCGTCGTTTCTCTGATGGATTAACACCGCTCTTTTATGCCGTTAGAAATGGTAACACAACCATAATGAAAATGATAAAGAACGCAGGGGCGGACCTCGAAGCAAGAAATAGAGATGGATTGACAGTTCTTCTCTACGCAACATCAAAACGAGCTGAGCAAATTCCAATCGAACTGATTAAACTTGGTGCAAATCCAAATGTTAAAGATAGACAGAAGAATACCCCGCTCCTTCTTGCTGCTGCACGAGGATTTCGTAGATTAGTTGGTGTTCTTATTAAAAAAGGTGTCAATGTAAACGCTAAAGATTCTCGTGGAAGAAATGCGATGATTCGTGCAAAGTTCACTGGAAATTATGATATCGTTGATATGTTACAACGAGCCGGAGCCTACGAATAGCGTGATATATATCATTACAACTGACAAATCTCACTCAACAATTCTCTCGAAACTTTTGCAAGCAAAAGAGAGAGAATACACTCTGATTACACAGAATGATATTGAACAAATAAAGAGCAAAGACACTGTTTTTATTGATGAAGAAATCGTAATGTTTAACACTCCTCTTTTAACAGAAATTGCTTCAAGTCAGCTCCTCTTCTTTATGCCACATCCAGAAAACAGCAATACCATTTTGATTCGCAAGAAAAAGCGAATAGATACAATGACAGGAATGCAGCGGCATCGCCCGACTCTCCACAAAAGAACTATGCAAAAGATGGCCTATGATGGTCATATTATTTTAGATGTTCCTCTAGCACTCCTCCCAGCTCGCAGATCAGGACTCTGGAAACGGCCAGAGCGACTTGTTTCATCACTGATTTCTCACCTGTCAACTGAATTTAAGACACATCCACCTATCTCACTAATCGGAGCACAGTCAGGCGAACTTTTTGAAAAAATAAGACCACTTTTAGGAAAAAGAGCCATTGTCGAACAGGAGATAACCGCTCCTCAAGCTACACCTGTTCTTACATGGTCAACCTATCGGTTTTACCACTTTCTAAACCGAGGATTTCATCCAATTCCAATAACAAAGTCACTTGCTCGCTCATTTTTTATGTCATCACGAAGGCGTGGTGTAGCAGATATGTTACTTTCGGAAGGATATACGCAAGAGATGATGGATTTTCTTGATGGTGCCATTGACACTTGCTCCTATTCTGCAGAAGATAGTGCCACATTCACATCGTTATTACATTTTTAATCAAACAGGTGCAATTTAGCTGGTAGCTCCAGGCGTACTTGGAATAGAGCGTTCGTGCATCCCGTCTCTCTTTTTCACAACATCATTCAAAACTCGTGCAAGCTCCCTGGCTTTTCCTGGTGAAAGAATGACGCGACTGGTCAAAAGTCCCATTGGAGCCTGTGGCTGCATCATAATGAAATCGAGCAGAAATTCATCGGCATTAAAGGTAATAGTAAAGCTGTTGGCGTATGTTCCTGCTGCAACATCATCGTTTTTTACTTTAATTTGAATCTCTTTTTTCTTGTTTTGAACTGGTGTTCCTTTTTCGGTCATTTCACTCTCCATTTAATAATTCTGGTTAAAATAAATCAATTATTGGATAAAAATTATTTATATTTATAACAGTAACAGGCACTCCATATCGCTCTGAGAATGCCTTTTTGTTACTTCTATTTTTACTCCATTTTATTTCATACGCTGAGATGTTATCATTCTCTTTAATAACTAAATCTACCTCCGAATTTCCTTTTGATCGCCAAAAATAGATACTTTTCCTGTTTCCGTGCAGCATATTCTTTTTTACCGCCTCGGCAACAATCCAATTCTCAAAAAGAGCACCAATATCGCTTCGAGTTTTACTTAAAGAAAACTCTTTCAATAGAGCATTACGAACACCAGTATCCCAAAAGTATATTTTATGTGTTTTGCTAATTTCTTTTCGAGGATTTGTTCCAAAAGAGGGAAGTCTAAAAATGACAAAAGTAGCTTCCAACAAATCAAGATATCTTTCTACTGTGGCTCTAGCCATTCCCAAGGATTTTGAAAGTTCATTCACAGAAACCTCCGAACCAGCCTGATAAGCGAGCAATCGTAACAGTTTTTTGATTAAATCAGGTCGTTTAACAAGCTCCAATTGGAAAACATCCTTAAAAAGATAATCCGAAACCAGATTAAGCATAAAAATCTCTCTCTCTTTTGTTGTTACAGATTCAGGATATTGTCCAAAAACCATTGACATAAAGCAACTCTCTTTTATCTGATCACCAAAGAGATTGAAGACTGCCGTAGCAGTCATAGTCTGGGGAAACCAGTCCTCATTCCCAACACTTTCTTCAAATAGAAAAGGAGGCAAAAAGAGCTTTTCATTTCGTCCTACAAGAGTTTCAGCCGATTGATTGAGAAGATTAAAACTTGATGACCCTAATAAAATTATTTTTACAGGAAGATTGGAATCATACCATCCTTTTACAATTTTTGTGACTTCAGGCAGTTGGTGAGCCTCATCAATTACCAGATGATCTGGATTTCCAAGATAGTTGAGTGCGTCAGACGGTGGCAATTTCGCCGCAGCAAGAAGTTTGAGAGTGTCAACTTCAATATCAAGATTCAATAAGAGTGTTTTAGTGCTTTTAAGAAGCTCTTTCACTAAAGTTGTTTTACCTACCTGACGAGCTCCGAGAAGAAGAATAATTTTTTTTGATGCAAGCAATTTTTCAAGAATGCCCGCTGCAACTCTATCTATAAACATATCAACCTCCTCAATCTCAGTAAAACAATAGTGATAAAAAGTGTTTTGTCAAGTTCAATGTTACAAAAAAGCTAGCGATTCTGCAACATACATATTACAAAAAAGCTAGCGATTTTGTAACATACAAGGTGTAGATTGTCGAGTAAATGAAATAATTCCTCGATGGGAGGGGTCAAATCGTCACATTTCTTTAAAATGCAACGAAATTACCCCGTCCCGTTAATTTTCAACAGTATATAAAGAGCATTTTCATCTAAAACTTCTACATCTAATTTCTCAGCTTTCTTCAGTTTACTTCCTGCCTTTTCGCCAGCAACAAGATAGTCAGTTGACTTTGAAATAGCAGATTGAACTGTGCCACCTGCCTCTCGAATCATATCGCCAATTTCACTGCGAGGTCGAGAGAGCGTGCCAGTAATAACAAACTTCTTATAGCGAAATACTCCCTCATCTTCTTTTATTTCTGGATATATCAGATCAACGCCAGATTCAAACATAGTGCTGAGTTCTGTTTTGTTTTTTTCGTCACTGAAAAATGCCACCAAACTTTTTGCAATTATATCTCCAACACCGTCAATTTTTGCAAGAGCATCTGGAGAGAGCTTTATTAAGACCTCATAGCTGAAACGAGCTTCAAGTTCCCTCGCTAAAACCTCGCCAACGCCACGGATTCCCAGTGCAAATAAAAAGCGATTAAACGCAATCTTTTTTGATTGTTCAATCGACTGCATAAGCTTTGAAACGCTCTTTTCACCCCATCCGTCAGCGCCAAAAAGAGCCTGCTCATGATGTGACAAAGTAAAGATGTCAGCCGCACTTAAAAGCCACCTCTTCTCTATCAGAAATGCAATCTGCTTCTCCCCTAACCCATCAATATTAAATC
>JAGLDR010000058.1 GCA_023145475.1 bacterium | reverse complement strand
ACAAAAGTTTTGAATGTTTTTCCCAGCTCTTTTGCAAGATAACTTTTTCCAACTTGCCGCGCCCCTTTTAAGATAATCGGCTTATGTTTTTCACTCTTTTTCCACCGCAACAATGTGTCAAGCAGCTTTCTTTGCATGTCCAAACCCCTAACTCATTAAAACAACACCATTATTGCAGACTCATGCAGAAAAGTCAAGGGAATAATTAGCATTTGATGCAGATTAATCAAGGGAATAAACAGCATCTCATGTAGATTAATCAAGGGAATGTTTGAGTTATGTCAAATATTTCATAAGAAACGGTATCGCAACAAATGTACCGATGGCACTGCCAACTGAACTGAGAAGTGCAACAAGAAGCATCCGTGTCAGACGATTTCTGTACCATCCTTTTAGTGAAGATGCGTCATCTCCAACCTTTTCCATATCAGAAACCGTTGGTTTTACAATCCAAAGTTGCACAAGACCCGTTACCATACCCGCTCCGATTGTTGGATTGAGGCTGGTAATTGGCGCAGCAACAAAGGCGGTAATAATCGTCAGTGGGTGACCAAGGGCAAGAAGTGCGCCAAGAGCGGACAAAACACCATTGATACCAATCCAATAGAGTGCCGCTGTTCCTGTTGCCTTCATATCTCCAAGGAAGAATCCATAGACAAAAAGAGCAAGAATCACCAATGGAATAACCCATGGAATAATCTTTTTAGTACGAGTTTTTTGAGGTAAGAACTCAATACGCTCAAGTTTATCAACGGTCAACTCTTCAAGCTTCTCTTCAAAATGTTTGATGATGCCAGGAACATGTGCAGCTCCGACAACCGCTACTGTTTTAGTGCCAAGATTATTCACAATCTGAGTGGCAAGATAGGTATCTCTTTCATCAAGAATAACTCGTTTTACAGAGGGAAGAGCTTCACCCATTTCACCAATAAGCTGTGTCAGCGTATCGGCATTTTTCAACTCTTCAATCTTCTCCTCATCAATATCTTCATCATCGCTGCCAAGCAACATTCCGCCGAGCAATCCCGCCTTCTCTTTAAGCGTCATTTCGTTAAATGTCCGCTTCAGTGTGATTGAGATATCTCTGTCAGCTGTTACAATCTTTGCGCCACTTTCTGCTGCCATCTCAACCGCTTTCTTAAACTCGGCACCTGGCATTACACCTGTCTTTTTAGCCATCTTTTTCTGATATGCCGTCAACATAAGTTGCGCAGCAAAAAAGAGTACTTTTTTTGATTTTAATATCTCAACAACATCCGTCTCTTTGTATCGCTTCTGATTTTGCAACACATCAAGCCGTCGTTTGTCTAATTCTACTGCAATAGTATCGGGCTGAATTTCGGTAATCACCGATTCAACAAGCTTCACAGAATTTGCTGATATATGAGCAGTTCCAATGAGAAAAAGCTCTTTTTCATTATCAAAAATAAAGTGATGTACGCCATCTTCCCGAGTATTAAAAGAGATAACTTTAGCCATTAAGATCCTCCGAAGAGTGAAGGAGTTAGACGCGCCGTCTGAGTAATCTCATAACTGGCGTGTAAAACAAAGAAAGAAATGAAGTATACAAGAATCCAACTTGAAACAGCATCAAAAACGGCAGAGAGAGATGGAGTCCACTATAATATGCAAAATAGACTGCATAGGAAAAATAGAGGCCCAAAATCAGCTCAATCATACTAACCCAATTCAACTGCTTCATACGATATTTATTTTTCATAATCGCTTTGAAGGCATCTTTGTCTGTAGCATCAACATTGTATTTTGGTGTACGAACAAATGGAGTAACCTTTTTGAAAAGAGCCTCAAAAACCGCGCGACAGTTGTTAATCGTCAGACCAATACCAAGAGCGATAGTAAAAGGAAGATAGTAGAGCGGAGTAAAGCGAGAGCGATGTTTCATGCTCAGTGTCTCATTGATAACAATGATTTCACTATAAAAATAGAAAAAGACAACAGAGGCCGTCGCCAAAATAAATATAGGCAAATCAAGGATAAAAATCTCTTGCCATCCCTGACGGTAACGCAACATAATGTTAATTGGCATCAAGAGGCTAAGAAGAGTCATTAAAACATATCCAAAGTTTGCCCCAAGATGAAAAAATGCTTCCATCTTTACTTTTCTTGAAACATCAGAGCGCAAGATTGTAGGAAAGAGCTTCATAAAAACTTGAATGCTTCCCTTTGCCCAACGAAACTGCTGCCCTTTAAATGCATTCATCTCAACAGGAAGTTCAGCAGGAACAGTCAAATCAGCAAGATAGACAAAGTTCCACCCCTTCAGCTGCGCACGATAGCTCAAATCCAAATCTTCTGTCAAAGTATCATGTTGCCAGCCACCAGCGTCATCAATCGTCTCTTTACGCCAAATGCCTGCAGTCCCATTAAAGTTAAAAAAGCGACCGCTGCGATTCCGTGCGGTATGCTCAATCATAAAGTGGCCATCAAGCAAAATACTTTGCGCCTCTGTCAAAACAGAGTGGTCACGATTGATATGATCCCAACGAGCTTGAATCATACCTATCTTGTTATCAGTAAAAAAGTGTACTGTTCTCATTAAAAAATCTGCTGGAGGAAGGAAGTCAGCATCAAAAACAGCGATAAACTCGCCTTTTGCCACATGCATACCATTCTCTAATGCACCAGCTTTGAAGCCTGTTCTCTTATCTCCTGCGCGATGGATATAGACAATGTCATGACCTTCTGCACGCAATTTTCTACAGAGATTTTCAGCTATAAAACGAGATTCATCAGTCGAATCATCAAGCACTTGAATCTCTAACTTATCGGCAGGATAGTCAAGCTTAACCACTTTATTGATAAGCCTTTCTACCACATACATCTCATTAAAAACAGGGAGTTGAACTGTTACATTTGGGAGGTTATCAAAGTGTCCTTTTGGTTCTGGTTTCACATCTTTATATTTTCTAAAAAGATGAATCGTATAATAACGATGAAAGCCAAAAATGGATAAAATAAATAATATAGCAAAATATCCGTATAGAAAAAACTCTCTCATCACTAACCCTTCTCAGTTCAAAATTTCCTGTGCTTGCAGAGCAAAACACACCCACTTTCTATATGATTAGTCAGTTTTGTCAATCTTTTATCAATAAATTCGTGATATTTTGTCTTATTTTGTCCTCAATTAAGCTCCGCGAACTCTTTTTGATAACAGATAGAGCTCCAACAATAGATGAAAGAGTGCCAGGGTGGTTAAGCTTTTCACCTGCCGGCGGTTGAAAAGGTGCATCTGTCTCTGTCAAAAGATGGTCAAGAGGAATTGCAGCAATATTGCGTAGCGTTTTTTTTGCATTTCGCAAAGATGAGCTCCCTATAGAGAAAAAAGCATTGATGTTTTTACGCTGCAAAGCAACAATATGTTCAGGACTTTTATTCCAACTATGAAATATGACACCAGGAAGTTGAGAAAGCTCAGAAGAAAATTGTAAAATCTCATCAAAACCCTTGCGCTCGTGAATGACGAGAGGCAATTGATACGCTTTTGCAATCGCAAGCTGGTTGGCAAACAACTCTCGCTGGCGTGAAACATTCACAGCAAGCTCTGGAGTATACAAATCTATGCCACACTCTCCTATCGCTTGAATTGCCCCTGTTTTTGCCCACAACTCTATCTGCTCACACTGCAATTGCTCAAGAGACCACGGATGAATCCCTGCAGAAAAGAAAACATGAGGATTCTCTCTTACGCTATCATGCGCACGAAACTCCTCAATTGATGAGGATGATGAAAGATAGATAGTCTGTGGCGAAAGTGAAAAAGAGTGAGCAAGACACGCAGGAATATGAATATGCGCATCAACAAGCATCAGATTATCACAGAAAACGGTTCTTTTTGTGATGCAAGAAAGTGTTTCACACCACTTCGCTTCTCAAAAAACTTATCGGCCATCTGTTGCAGTAAAGCTGGATTGTTATTCTCTTCACTGAGGTGAGCAAAAATAACATTCTCCATCACATCAGATGATATCCTCGAAAGTGCATCAAATGTTTGAGCATTGCTTAGATGCCCGTGATCACTTCGTATTCTCGTCTTTAAATCTGGTGGGTATCGCTTGTTCTGATAGAGAAGTTCTGGCTCGTGATTTGCTTCAAGCACGATTGATGATGCCTCATTGAGATGGCGCATAATCGGTGCAGTAATACGACCAGTGTCAGTGGCAATTACCACCTTTTTCCCTGTAGAAAGTTCAATCGAGAAGCCAACAGGATCAACAGCATCGTGATGGATAGAAAAGGGGGTAACATTCCACCTCTCAAGAATCATTGAAACCTGCTTATAGAGTGGAATCAATGTGAGCGGATATTTGCTTTTTCGTTTGATAATCTCCAGCGTCTTCTCTGTTCCATAGACGGGAATACCCAACTTGTGAGCAGTAAGCGGAACACCAGAAATGTGATCTGAATGTTCGTGAGTAACAACAATTGCCCGTGCCTGCGAAGAATCACAGCCAAGTGCCAAACATCGCAGAGAAAACTGTTTATAACTCAATCCTTGATCAACAATTAAAAGATTCTTATTGTCTTCGATAACATAGGTATTCGCCTTGCTGCCACTGCCAAGAAGATGCAGTTTTGTCATCAGCTCTGGGCCAGAAAGTTCTTTAAATCTGTGCGAGTTGACTCATTATCCCACGCAAGGACAAAAGTTCCAACAAGTGCTTTAAGTATATTTTCAAGCATCGTTATACTTTCAATGCGGAACTGAATAATATCTTGCTCCTCTTTTTCAGCAGCAATCGGAAGCTTAACAGACTTAATTGAGAGCGGACTTGAAGCAAGGGAAAAGACCCACTCAAATTGCCCTTGAATGACACGCAATTTCATCGCATCGGGAATACGGCCAGCCTTAACCGCATCAAGCACATCTCTATTTTCATCTAAATCTGCTGATTTAATCGACTGAGAAAAACCCTCACCAATAATTGAAGAGAGGTTAATTTGACCTTCGATAGAAATTGCAACAGGCTCAACACCATAATCTTCAAGCTCAAAGCGGCCATCTTCTGAAATTTGCCAGTAGAGCCAAAGCAAAAATTCTCTATCTATAAATGAGTTAGACATTATCCTTTCCCTCCCACAAATTGAGCAGGTTTGTCCCGTCATGTGATTTACCTGACGCTATACCATCATCTATCAGCTCGGATTGCCCAAGTGAAAAACCAAAACTGTTTTCAAACAGCGGGAGAAATCGCTTAATTGCAGCAGAACTTTGAGAAAAGAAGTAGAGTATCTTTTCATCAATTTTCCAGGCAACCTCAACAATTTGAGTCTTAGGATATGAGTTTGTCCGCATCCTTCTAATCTCTGCATCACGAATCTCTTTTTTCTGTTGAGCTGAGATATATTCAAGGCTGTTTGTTGTTTTATAGTGATACTCTGCCTCTTCAAGATATGGTCGAAGCTGAGATGATGTGAACGCGTATCTATCTATTCTCATTGACAAAAGAAGTGTCGCACCAGAAAAAAGATTTGGCAATCTTTCAGTATCGAAAGACCAAATTGCATCAACCCACCCAACACTCTCATCACGATCTTCTTCCGCCTTCAGCGGCTTAAAAAGCTGTGTTTCTATTAGCTCTCGTGTCCTCTCCCTCGTGGGAACCTCGCCCTCTGGACGAAATGAGGTGAACGAGACGGCACCTTTTAATAATTTACTCATCGAATCCTCCGAAAAAAACTGTCGCTGAGTATACTCACTAGATTAATAAGCGCAAAGATTTTCTGCATCACCCATCCATTGAATATTATCTATCTGCTCATTGAACGGAGGTTTAAAAAATTCGTTAGCGAAGCGCCACCATAGAGTCCTGCATCGTCACCTAATGCCGCCTTTTCCACAGAAATCATAGAACCACTGATAGAAAATGCGACCTCTTTTATTTTTTCTTCAAGTGGCAATATAAGGAGCTCTTCACCTAGTGCGGAAAGACCTCCACCTACAATTATTTTATGAGGATTAAGTAGTGTTGTAACATTTCCAAGCCATGTTCCAAGATTGTTGATGAG
>JAGLDR010000057.1 GCA_023145475.1 bacterium | reverse complement strand
GGAAGAATGCCAAATTTTTGATAAATAGCCGGGCCAGATGCGTATCCTTCAAAAATATCGCCACCAAGAGTGCGTGTCATACCAAACTCTCCTGCTGCGCCATCTGCTCCACGGTACAGTTTTCCATCAATTATAATTGCTCCGCCAATTCCTGTGCCAATGGTTACATAAAAAAAGTGGTTTACATTGTGTCCAGCACCGAAATAGAGCTCTCCAAGTGCCGCAACCCGCGCGTCATTTTCAACAAAAACAGGAACACCTAAAAGCTCTTCTAACTCTTTTTTTACAAAGATATTATGCCAACCGGGCATATTTGGACAGTTATAGACAAGTCCGCGCGCTGAATCAACAGGTCCAGGAACACCAATTCCCAGTGCAACGACATCGCTTGGCAGAATAGAGAGAGTTGCGACACTATCTAGCACAGCACTTTTAATGCGTTTTAGAACACCGTTGACTCCACTATTCCCCTCAGTTTTAATTTTGCTTTGCGTTACAATCTTCCCATCAGTGGAAAAGAGTGCAGTCCTGAGATGTGTTCCACCTAAGTCAATAGATGCGATATACTTTGTCATTAAAATCTCCTCCCTCTATCTTCCTTTAAGTATAGACTTTAAGAAGCTAAATGCAAAACCAATAAAGAGTCTTATAAAAATTTGTTGACAAGAGAAGGAAACAGACTATAAATTGTTTGATTTTATTTCGCGTTTTTGTGCGATGGAGGAAGTATGTTTCAGACATTTGCGGTTATACAGGTTATTGTTTCTGTTCTGCTTATCATTGTTATTCTTCTGCAAGAAGGAAAAAAAGGCATGGGCAGTGTTTTTGGTGGCTCAAGTGGATCAGTGTTCGGTGCTCGCGGTGCGGGAAACCTTCTGACCAAAGTTACCTCTGTTCTTGCATTTTTGTTTATGCTTAACTCAGTGTGGTTGGCCCACCTCTCAAGTGATCGTGGCTCTATTGTCCAAACAGCTGGTGAAGTTGGCATTCAAAGTGCTGAAGAAGAAAAAGAGCAACCTGTTACAGGCTCTGTTCCTGTTGCACCTGCTCCTAAGAAAGCAGTTGCCCCAGTAGAAAAGAAAGAGGATGTTGCTGAGAAAAAAGCTCCAGTAGCACCAGTGAAAACAGACGCAGTCGAAAAGAAAGATGCGCCTGCTCCTCAAAAAGTAGAAGAGAAAAAAGCAGCACCGACACAAAAACCGGAAGCTGATAAGAAATAAGCGTTCATTTATATACGAAGTGATTGCCGCTGTGCAGGAGTGGTGGAATTGGTAGACACGCAAGACTAAGGATCTTGTGCCTATTATTGGTGTGGGGGTTCGAGTCCCCCCTTCTGCACCAGATTATTTATGAATCCCTCGTACCTATTGGTGTGAGGGATTTTTTATTTTGTCAGACTCTGTCAATTGCAATTACTTCTGATATGTGTTATAAGAGCAAGGATAAATTAATATAATAGGGGGAAGTCGATGCAGGTTGTTCAACGCGTAGCGGATATTCGTAATATTTTAAAGGGAATTTCAGAAAAAGTAATCTTTGTCCCAACAATGGGTGCTTTGCATGCTGGTCACGAAAAGTTGATTCAAGATGCAAAAGAACTCGGTGGATTTGTTGTTGTTTCTGTCTATGTTAATCCCACACAGTTTGGCTCTGGTGAAGATTTGCTCAGCTATCCTCGTCTCGCAGAGGCAGACACTGCCATTTGTGAAAAAAATGGTGTTGATGTGCTCTTTATGCCTGAGACAAAGGATATATATGGCGATGGAAAACCACAGATTAGATTGACAATCAAATCATTTGCCGATGTCTTGTGTGGCAAAGATAGACCGAGCCACTTTAATGGTGTTGTACAGGTTCTCACTCGTCTTTTTAATATAGTCAAACCTGATGTTGCACTCTTTGGACAGAAAGATTATCAACAGCTGTTAGTGGTCAAGCGGTTGGTGAGCGACCTCCTCTTTCCTATTGAGATTATTGGCGTTCCTACCGTTCGAGAAAAAGATGGCTTAGCAATGAGTAGTCGCAATGTAAATCTCTCACTGAGAGAGAGAGAGATTGCCCCAATTCTCCATAAAACACTGCAGTGGATTAAGAGTAAAGCTGAGACAGCGCGCTTTGATCGTAGAGCTCTCCCAATTGAGTGGGCCGAAGATGAGGCAAAGAAATGGTTGAAAACACATGAGCCAGATGTTGAGATTGACTATATTGAAGTCCTCAATAATGATGATTTGACTAAGGGTCAATTTCTCGCATCTAATACCCATGCTTTTGGTGCCATCCGCATTGGAAAAACACGGTTGATTGATAATATTGCACTCGACTGAGATGCCCTTTTCTCTTCTACAACCCCCTCCCTACCCATTTAAAGAGCTAATTCGTAAAAAATATTCCCTGCAGAAAAAAGGCAAGAAGATTCTTGATCTTTCAACGGGAATTTGCTCAATTGGAGCGCCTGCTATTGCTGTTGATACTCTCCGCAGGGAGACACTGCTCCCTGAGCGTCACCACTACTCGGCATACAATGGACTTTTAGAGGTCCGCAACACTATCTCATCATGGTTTTCAGAAAGATTTTCCGTCAATCTTAATGCAGAGAGTGAGATAACACTGCTCTCTGGAAGCAAAGAGGGGCTTTCTAAAATTGGACGAGTGGTGGTGCGACCACAGAAATGGGCTATTATTTGTGACCCATCATATCCTGTTTATAAAGAGAGTGTCTTACAAGCAGGGGGAATGGTCTATACGCTTTCTCTGCGGAAACAAAATAACTTTTTGCCCGATTTTTCTGAAGTACCATCCAATATTTTAGAAAATTGTGATGCCATTTTTCTCAACTTTCCTCACAATCCGACAGGAACAACACTGACAATTGATTTTATTAAATCATTAGAAGTATTGAGCGAAATATATGATTTTCGCATCGTACACGATATGGCATACAGCGAAATATATCGAACGACACCCTCTCTCTCTCTTCTCTCTTCAGAAAAATTGCGTGACCGTACTGTTGAATTTCACTCTTTTAGCAAAAATTATGGAATGACAGGATTTCGCATCGGATTTGCCGCTGGAAAAAGTGATATTATTCAAGCGTTAGTTGATACCAAAGCTCGTCTTGGCTCATCTGTTTTTGAACCAATTCAATATGCCATACAGGCAATACTGCTTTCAGAAGAGGATGAAGCGGAGACCTATCGACTTCACTGCAATCACAATAGAAAAATCTGGGAAAACGCTTGTGACAGCGCGCGCATTGAATATGAACCACATCAAGCTGGTTATTTTTTATGGGCGACCATTCCTGAGAAGTACGAATCATCCGAAGAGTATGCCGATTTTTTACTAGAAGAGTTGGGGATTTTGGCAGTTCCTGGTTCATTTCTTGGCAAAGAATCATCACACTATATCCGTTTCTCAATCGCCGGCCCTACAGATACCATTGAAGCGGCTGCGCAAAAAATAGAAAAGAAAGGAAGACAATGAAATCATATATACTTTCACTTGGTTCAAACATCGGAAATAGCATCGGCTATCTGAGGGATGCTCTTCTATTACTAGAAGAGCGGGGTGTTACCGTTGTTGAAAGGTCATCAATGTATAAAACTTCACCGGTTGATTACCACAATCAGAGTGATTTTGTCAATATGATTGCGTTGGTTGAATTTTCATCTAACCCGTTTGACTTATTGAGTATTATAAGTGCGGTTGAGGATAGTTTAGGAAGAGAAAGAGCAATTGACAGAGGTCCAAGAACAGTGGATATTGATATTGTTGCCGCAGAGGGAATTCAGATTGAACATCCACGGTTGTCACTGCCGCACCCTCGGGCAAAAAAGAGAAAATTTGTTATGCAACCGATACAAGAGATAGCAGAGCGAGACGGTTCTTCCAGTTTTATACGGAAGACAGCCGCATGGAAATGTTCATTTTTAGGCAACCAAACTATAGAAAAGATGGAGGAGTAAAATGGTAAGTAAATTAATAAACAAAATTATTGAAAAGGTTCCCGTTTCTCAAGAAATCAAAAATGTTATCGAAGAAAATGTTGATTTGACGTCATCAGTAGCAAATGCCGTTGTTTCACAGATGGCACTTTCAGGAAGCAAACTGAAACAAGAGATTGGCGCTGTTGTGAAAGAGGAGTTGCAAGAGCGGCTCAGCTCTATTGATGTTAAGACATTACTCCAAGATGTACTTGAAGATATGGAGATGGATATTACTGTTTCATTCAAGTCAAAAGATAAGGATTAGTTAGTAAATTTTCTAATCACTTCTGCGTGCGTTATAATGATGTGGTGAATTTTCTCAACAACACTTTTCATCTCTTGTCTTGTTGAAGTTTCATTTGCAATCTTTTTAGACGCAGCCACCGTTTTTGTTGCAATCTCTTGTGCTATTTTAAGCATAAGTGAAGGTTTAATCTCTATCTGCTCTGATAATCGTTTGAAATGTCGCCACTGAATGCGGTCAATTCTATTCTCGCCACCATATTTCATGGCCATTTTAGTAGACAGTTCAGGATAAAACAGTGTTGAGAGAATATCATAAAACGGCGCTAAAGAGATTGTTCCATCGCGGTATATAATTGATATGTTTTTTGCGTGAGCGTCAGCGTTTCCAATAAGATAGTTAAAAACAAGCCACTTTAGCAGAGCAAGTTTATCTTGCGCTGGATTGGTAAATGTATGTGAAATCAGTTCAAATATTTCTTGAAATCCTGGTCCACCCTCACTCTCATATTTTTGTGTGGGCATATAGGAAAGAGCTTGACAAAAATCTTCTTGATGAATTCTTTTGAGTAGACCATTTTCTGTGGCGCGATCATATCTCTCTATCATATAAAGAAGATTCAACTCTGTGTTATATAATTTTATTGTGGGGATATTGAGGCCAATTTCCTTAGCAACTTTCATACAGAAATATTCATTAAGAACCATGTTTGGAAAAAGATTGTTATCGGGTTTTAGAATATGACTGCTTGGCTGGATAGTTGAGGGGAGGTAGAATGTATCTTTATGCCGATAGAGAGGAATTTTTGATTGAGCTCCAGCAAGAGAGAGACGAATGTCGGCATCTATTCTCAAAAGAGGTCTTTGCTCTTTTTTGGCAATCATGTTGTCAAGATTCTGATCTGTTATCTTTTTGATAATACTCTCATCTTCTTTTTGTTTTTTATCTGAGGGAAATATAGATACAGCACCAGCGCAATCACCGCCGATTATTTCAAGAAGAGCCATGTCATTTCTTGGTGAAACACCCTCAACCTTGCAAATCAGATCGCGAATTGAACCTTCAGGAAGAAGATTAGCAAAAAATGGTGCGACTTTTTCTGTAGCAAAAGGCTCTTTTTGAAGAGGAAGGGAGAGAGAGAGTGGGCGAGCATCATCTCTGTTTAAGAAAGAAGTATCATAAATGAATTTCATTCTCTGATTTTCTCCAATCTCTATGCGCCCAATAGAGAGTCTATCCATATATACAAGAAGTGTTTTTGTCATTATTTACCTCTTTTCTGAAGAAATATATCAATACCCAAAGAGTGCAACACCTCAAACACCTTTCCTATTTCAAGGCTTCTTTTTCCATTTTCTAATTCTGAGAAAAATCGTTTGCCAACATTAGATAGTCCGGCAGCTTCCTCTTGAGTAAGATTTGACTCTTTCCGTTTTTGTCTAACAAATTTTCCTATTACGCCAATTGTTTTAGCCGGAATCATTCAAACCTCCCTTTTTTCTTCCCGAACGGGAATACAATAGTGTATATTGGTGAAAAAAACAAGTTTTATTCCCGTTCGGGAATTTAAACATCGTCAAGAATGTTAGAAAACCCCTCGCCATAGATTTGATTCGTGTTAAAAACGGTCATAAATGCGTCTGGATCGATTTGTCTGACATATTGTTGCAATGCAACAAGCTCTCTGCGGTTAACTGCGGTGAGTATAATCTCTTTTTCCTTTCCACTGTACATTCCAGCGCCATGAAAAAAGGTGCCGCCTCTCTTCAATTGATTCGTAACAACTTTTGCAATCTCTTCATGTTTATCAGAGATAATAAAGGCTGCTTTCCGGTAGCTTCCGCCCATTAAAATGGCATCAAGAACCTTTCCGGTGATAAAGATAGTTATCAGTGCGTAGAGTGCTAAGCTCACATCTTTAAAGGCGATAATTCCAACAGTGACAACAAGAGAATCAAGAATAATCAGAAGCTGTCCAATGCTCATTCCTGTGTATTTATTGATGATTTGTGCGACGATATCACTTCCTCCGCTGGTTGCCTTCGCTTTAAATATAAGCGCAAGTCCCGAACCAATAAGTACACCACTAAAAACAGAACCAAGCATAATATCATCGGTAAGTGGCTTATCTGTCAAAGATGAGAAGTAATCCATAAAGAAACTAGTTAAAATAGTTCCAACAAATGTTTTCGCCCCAAATTTTGGTCCTAAAATATAAATTCCAATGATAAAAAGTGGAATATTAAGTATAAGACCTACTGTTCCCGTTGCAAAATCATATAAATGGTGGACTACAATAGCAATGCCATACACCCCGCCAGGAACAATTCTGAGTGGATCGGCAAAAAAGCTGTATCCAGCAGCCATAATCATCGCACCAACAACAATCATCCCGTAGTCAACAAACCAGCGCCACGAGAACTTTTTGTACATGTTTGTGAACATCGTAACCTCCTATCAAAACAGGCCAAAAACGGCCTGCACTATATGCATGGAAAAAGAGTTGTCAAGAAGATTTTTATAGGTAATATTCAATAACAGAACGGCAAGATGGTGGCATGCTTTAACTTGACAGGACGGCAAGGTGGTGTCATGCTTTAGCTTGATACCGCCGTTCAACGAATAAGGGGATTTACACAATGCAGAAGATACATATTTTCAGTGATTTTGATGGAACCATTACCAACGAAGATTCATTGGTAGTCGTACTCGACAAATACAGCAATTCTGACTGGAGACTATTTGAGGCAGAGTTAAGTCGTGGCGAGTGTACACCATTTGAAACGCTTACAAATGAGACTGAATCACTGAATGCGTCACTCTCAGATATGTTGGAACTGTTGGATAGCACGGTTACGATACGAGATGGTTTTTCAGAGTTTGTCGCCTTTATAAAACAGCAG
>JAGLDR010000056.1 GCA_023145475.1 bacterium | reverse complement strand
TCATGTCCATCGTAGTGAATGCGATTGTTATAAAATTTTGAATTAATATCATAAGAGGCATCTGCGCTCCATTCTAAAATTATTCCATCGGCAAGACCATGATGAATATACATATCATTTATGGTTACATTATAAGAGTTTTGTAACTGTATCATTCGGTAATAACTGGCTCCTGCCGGTTCACTTTGATTGCTTCTATTTCCATCAAGTTCAAAACCTCTAATGGTTATATTTCCTGTTGTAACGCTTTGGTCCTTAAGCCGAACTATAAATTTTGTCCCTTTTTGCCCGATAAGAGGTTTATATTGTGTCTGCCAATCTGCATTGTTCACCAGTTTTATAACAGCATTTTCATCACCTTCTAGGATTGTGTTTGCTGAGATATAGATAGAGTCATTAATCAAATAAGTGTATGCCCCTTTGAGATAGACGGTGTCATATTCTGAATTGGCGACAACAAAATCTAATGCTGCATTAATCTCAATGTGATCATCAGTACCATCACAGTTGTAGTCCCCGCTTCCATCGCCTGCGACATAGATTATTGATAAGGTTGTGCCAGTATCAGTATCAGTATCACTGTCTCCATCTGGAATCTCATCACTATCAGAGCTTGTGTCAGGGAGTGAAGTGTCACCGTCTCCATCTGGAATCTCATCACTATCAGAGTTTGTATCAGGCAAGGAGTCATCAACTGTTTCATCGACATCTTCATCAATTCTGACAATCTCATCACGGTCAACACTCGCATCGTCATCGTTTGTCGGTTTTTTATCATCGCACGAGATGGTGAAAAACAGTGTAATCACCAGGATAGAAAATAATTTTCTGACCATAGAAGGTTCTCCTCTCTCGAAATGGATGAATAGCGTTGCTGCTTCTTATTCAGCATTTGTCGTGCGTAGTGTTGCTCTCATTTTTGTTTCGATACCGTCGTATGTGGCGGTAATAAAAACCTGTTTATCGGGAATATGCGCAGTTGCTATGTTGCCAACGACGGTGGCAATTGAGGTGTCTAAACTTCGTATGGATGAAAATTCTGTGACATCTTTTTGAGTGTGGTTTTTGTAGATAGCATAAACGGTATATGTGACTGTTTTTCCAATAGCTACTTCCACATAATTGGGCGTAATTTGAATATTGTCCAACTCTTGTTCTGTTACGGTTATTATGACTTTGTTGCTTGTAATCCCTTCGTAAACAGCCGTCATTATGGTTGATCCAACCTCAACAGCGGTAACGAGTCCACCGTTTTCACCAGAAGTAACCACTGTTGCCACGGTAGAATCTTCTGTTTGCCATGTTGCTAATCCAGGCACATCAACACTCCGCCCGTTGCTGTAGTATGCGGTTGCAGTGTGTCTGCTTTGCGTTCCCTTTGGAATTGCGACATCAGTAGGCGTAACTTGTAGTGATTCAACAACAGCGTCAGTGACAACAAGGGTTGCGGAGGGTGTTACTTCAAAACCATTATATGTTGCCGAGATGGTGATACCACTGCTTTGTGTGTGTGTATACGCAACATTATCTACAATTGTAGCAACAGAAGTGTCTGAACTTTTAAGTGTGGAAAAAGATGTTACATCAATGGAGGTGCTGTCAGAGTAGATGGCCAACACTGTGTATTTCTGTGTAATACCTTCGGGCACTTCGGCGTTAAGTGGTGTGATTTTCAGTGTCTCAAGTTTTGGGTCTCCTACAGTGATGTGTACGGTGTTACTCGTAACCCCTTCGTATAGTGCAGTCATTGTAGTTGATCCAACCTCAACAGCGGTAACAAGTCCACCGTTTTCACCAGAAGCAACCACGGTTGCCACGGTAGAGTCTTCTGTTTGCCATGTTGCTAATCCAGGCACATCAACACGCCGCCCGTTGCTGTAGTATGCAGTGGCAGTGTGTTTGCTTTGAGTCCCTTTTGGGATAGTAACATCAGTAGGCGTAACTTGCAGTGATTCAATGATAGCGTTGGTGATGAGAAGAGTAACGGTATCTTCTTTATCCTCAAACAGTGCTTTGATATTTGTCTCTCCTTCTGAAACTCCATGAGCAATTCCCGCATCCTCTGAGCCGGTAAAAATAGTTGCAATATCAGTTTCTGAACTGCTCCATGTTGCAAATTCAGTCAAATCTTTTGAAGTGGCGTCAGAATAGATTCCCCACACTCTATATTGAAATTTCAATCCGTTTGGGAGCTGTATCTCATTATGCGGCTCTATATGAATGCTTGTAAGAGTTGCATCTGTCACTTCTATAAAAGCATTATTGCTTGTTATGCCATGGAAAGAGGCTGAAACTGTGGTTGTTCCAGGGTTTTCTGCCCGTGCATATCCGGCAAATTCGCCACTGGTCATGATTGCTACAATTGCACTATCTGCTGCTTGCCATGTTGCCTGTTCGGTGATATTTTCACTTGTTCCGTCGCTGTAATATGCGGTTGCTAAGAATCTGTCTTGAGTGCCTCTTGGTACGAGCGATGAAGCAGGGGTTACCTGTATGCTTGTGACTAGTGCCGATGTAACAGTTAGTTGTGCTTGGTTGCTCTCTAACCCCTCAAATGAAGCGGAGATAACGGTATTTCCTTTAAGAAGTGTGCGCGCTTTACCTTGGGCATCAATTGTTGCCTGTTTTGTGTGTGAACTTTTCCATAATGCGAAAAGAGTAAGTTCAATTGTTGAGGAGTCAGAATAGATACCTGTAGCTTGATATTTAACATCAATTCCTGCAGGAGCTTTGGTTGTGAGAGGGGTGATTTGAATGCTTTTCAAGGTGGCATCTGTCACCTCTACTGTTGCTTCATTGCTTGTTACATCTTCTAGTAACGCGGTAATAGTTGTCGTTCCTGTAGCAACGGCTGTAGCATGTCCTGCATTATCACCAAAAGAGACAATAGAGATGACTGCCGTCTCTGCTGCACTCCATGTAACCGTAGTTGAGACATCAACCGTGCTGTTGTCGCTGTAGTAGGCAGTGGCTGTGTAGACTCCTGTTGTTCCTAGCGGCACAACGGCATCAGATGGTGTTATTTGAATGGATTCAAGTGTGGCATCTGTAACCGTCAAAGATGCTGAATTGCTGGTTACCTCTTCAAATGTTGCAGTGATTTCAGTTGTGCCAGTTGCGCGCGTTAGGGCGACGCCACTCTCGTTGATTGTTGCAATGGTCTGTTGTGAACTTTTCCATGAAACAAAGTTTGTTAAATCATAGTGAGTGTTGTCAGAATAGAGACCAAAAGCAGTATAGTTTTGCGTTGTTCCTTTCGGGAGAGAGCTATCAACTGGGGTAATTTCAATGGACAGTAGTGTGGCATCCGTCACTTTTACCGTTGCAACATTGCTGGTAATCGTTATTCCTTCCTGTATGTCTTCAATTGTTGCTGTTATTTCACTGTTTCCTGTTGCGATTGCTTCAGCATGATTGTTTTTTGTTGCTGAAAAGGCAACGATATTTTCTTTAGAAGAGTGAAATTGTACCTTGTCGCTTACATTTTCGGTTGTTCCATCATTTTTATACGCGATTGCAGTGTAAATACCTGTTGTTCCTTTTGGAACGGTTACACTTGCGGGCGTTATTTGAATGGAGTCTATCTCAACATCTTTGACTATATATCTCGCATTGTTACTTGAGCAGCCAAGCAGCAAAAAGAGGATAGAAAAAGTTGCTATAAAATATTGTAACTGTTTCATCATTTCACCATCTTTTTGTCTGTTCTAAAAAGCTCAATAAATATACTCCGTTCTTGTGACCGCACCTCTTCAATCTTTTCTGTTTTAGCATCCTCTGTTTCTGCTTTCTTTTCAGGTTGAGGCTCAGTTTCAGAGTTTGTTATCTCTTTTTGTTCAATTTCACTTGCTGATTTTGCTGATGCAGTGTGTTGAGTCTCTATTCTTGATGCTTCAATCTGATTATCAATTAAGAATTGAGCAGCGGAAGTAGCCCGTCTTTTTGCAACAATTTTATTGTTTTCAATAGAGCCAACATCATCAACATGACCAGTTATGCGGATGTTGTAGTTCTTATTCTTTTTTAAGAATTCAACAACACTAAATGTTGGATTATTCAGTAAATCTTCAATTTTATACTTATTAAATTCATAGTTGAGTGAAAAGGTAAACAGAGAGGGATAGCAACCACATTCGGTAACAGGAGTGCCCTTTAATGTTTCTGGACATCTGTCGTAAAGGTCGATAACACCATCATTGTCGCTGTCTAATGCACACCCTTTTTCATCGACGGGAGCGCCAGGAATTGTGCTTGGGCAACTGTCAGTGAGGTTAATTACGCCATCAAAATCATCATCTTTTGCGCAACCAAAATCATCAACTGGGGCGTTTGGTGGAGTGTTGATACAGTAATCAGTATTGTTGAAAATTCCATCATCATCATCATCTTTTTTTGTATGGTCTTTTCCAAATCGAATAACAATGCCAGCAAAAGCACTGATTGATGAACGATCTTCAATAGTCGTTAATTGATAGTATCCACCAATGGTAGTGCCAAGATTATAGATGTCATAGCGGGCAGAGAGGCTAAGTGCAAAGTTGTGAGCAAGATAAAAATCAATACCTGTTTCAATAGTCAGATTTGCACTATATGTTTTGTCGTCAAGAGCTGCAGCACCAGATACAGGAGCTTCACTTCTATCCATAATAGAGAGCCCAACACCAAGAGAGATGTATGGTTCAATTTTTTTGTTGCCAAAATCGTGGCGAATACCGATAGAGGGAAGATAGATAACTCGATCAGTGCGAATAAATGTTGTGAAATCAATATAGGGTTTAAGAAATGGTTGTTTCCCAGCATTAAAAACCAGTCGCGCACTTATTGCGGCACCATGATGTTCTGGATCATTCACATTGGCTACGCCGCCTTTATCATCGGTTCTTGTTGTGAATCCAAAAGAGTATCCGCCTTTAACAGAGAGAGTGTCGACGAGAGTTTTTGTTTTTTTATTCTTTTTTGCAAGTTCATCAGGTGTGATACGACTCTCTTTTTCTGATTTTTCTGGTTTTTCTGTTTGAGCAGTAGTTTCTGCAAAGAGCAATGAACTCATCGCAACAAGTAAAAGAACCATTCTTAGGAACTGCCTCATCTTTTGTAACCTCTCATTCTAATAAAAAATAAATACGACAACCGAGTCCAGTATAAAAAAGATCTCTATTTTGTAAAGAAAACGATTGTAATCTCTTGTTATTTCCTTGGTTTCAACTTTCCACTGACATCAACAAATGGTTGCTTTGACTCTGTGCTGAGCATCATAATGTTTTTTGCATTAAAATTAAACTTTTTTAAATCAAGGACTTTAATCGATTGATCCTCGTATGTTTTATAGTAAAGTTTTAAGGTTTGAGGATCTCTGGCAATAGTTAATTGTGTGTAATCAGGGTGCATTTTTCCTTTAACTGTTTCGCGAGAAAACCCAAATGGAATGTCAAAATTGTTTAAAATGTGAAAAATCTGATTGATTCCTTCTGTTGTACTTTTTTGAGGGATTGTCGTCGCAGCGAAGGCCACAGCTCTCACAAAACGAGAGGGAGGTGTGAAATCTCCTGGAATTCCCATCATTCCTGTTCCTTGCCCGAGCTGCTTGATTGTTTTGTTAAATATTTTCACGGTGTTTACATTGTTAGGTGTTAAGTTTACATAGTTCCGTAAATTAGTCATGTGCCAATCAAAAGGCGGTGAGTTTGTAAATACTCCAAAGGGGTTATCATACACTTTTAATATGCCATCAAGAGGTTCAATAACAATACTTTTCCCGCTTTTATCATATACGATATAGTGAAACGGAGGTGCGGTTGGGCCCCATCCTTTAAGTGGCGTATCAACAATAACAACTTTTTTGTTTTTTATTGCCTGTTTGACCTCTTCAACTGTTGAAAATTGCGTTAAAATCCAGTTGTTAAAATCCAGTGATGAGAGAGCAATTTTTTGATTCTTTTTTGTTACTTTGGCATATTTTGCATATGTTGGGAAGTAGAATGCTCCACATGAAAGGCCTTTTTCATTCATCCCGTCCGCTATTAAATTTGTGCCAAAAGTGACGATTCCTGCCACCGCGTATTTTGATGTATAGGAAAGTCCTTTTCCAATCGCCGTTTTTCCGACAAACTTGTGTTTTCGCGGAATAAGCACGATGTCAGTTTTCACCTTGACTCCAAATTCCAAAGTTCTTCCGTGAACAGCTGCTCCCTTTTTGGTTTTCACCATCACTCCGGTGCACGCATCAAGAGTGTGATAGACAAATAAAAACATAGTTAATGTGAGAAGTGCTGTGGTAATGCTTTTTGTTTTCATACTGTTTCTCCTGTTAATATTTACTGTTTTCTGTTTATATGAATGTTTCCTTTAAAGACAGAGCCCACTATGAAAATATCTTTAATATGCATCTTTTTAACTTTGAAGGGATTCTCAGCAAGAATGGTAAAGTTTGCTGTTTTTCCTTTTTTGATTGAACCAATTTCATCTTCTAAATTCAGCGTTCTTGCGGCAATTATTGTTATTCCTTTCATCGCAGTATAGACACTAATACGCTGATCTTGAGAGACGAGAGTGTGTTCCGCCGTCATTCTATTTATGGCCGTCCATGCTAGCGTCAGCGGTTCTGCTGGTGCCATTGCAAAATCAGAATGGAGTGAAAATGGGATGTTTCTATCAACAAGCGATTTCATATGCACCAAGTTTTTTGCTCTTTTTGGGCCGAGACCATGTTTTGAATACTTTTCAGATAAAGCCCATAGATAATATGGGTTTGCAGATGCCTCCATTCCAAGTTCTTTCATCTCATCTGCTTGATCATCTGTAAAATAGCCCATATGATGAAGAGTCATTCTGTGATTCTTTCTTGGATTTCGCTTTTGCATACTGCGCGTAATATCTATACATCGCTGTATTCCTAAATCGCCATTCGCATGAATATGTATCTTGTACCCTCTATCCCAATAAAAATTCATCTGTTCTTCAAACAGATTAAGTGGCGTCATCCATTGACCTTTAAACCCATCGGTATATCCATCTTTCATCTCCATTGCTAATGAATAAATGGCTCCATCGGCAAAAAGTTTTACCTGCTTTGGAAGGATGGTGATATTGTGTGTGTTGTAGATGTCAGGCGTTGTTTCCATAAATTCAGCAGCTTTTTTAATGCCTCCTTTCATGGATGTCAGTTGAGTGCCATTCAAAATATTATACACTTCATAGGGAGGATTCTTATCCATTTCATTTTTTAATAACTTATACTCCATATCGAAATTAACATTAGGAAAACCAGGCTCAGCAATTGTCGTGATTCCATTTTTTTTCATGAGGGTCGTCATATCTTTTAACCCTTTTTTATACTTTACCGGGTTGAGCATATATGGCGCAATCTTTGGAGCCATAGCCATCCATCCACCTTCGAAGAAATGACCTTTATCCCACTCTACTTGAGGATTGTTTTTAAAATCCTCTTTTTTTATTTTGAAAAGTTCAATAGCTTTGTCATTTATAAATGCTTCATGAAAAGAGCGGTGCAAAATAACAACAGGTATCGTTGGCGACATTTTGTTGAGCATCTGTTTGTCTAAATTTCCGTGCCATAATTGATGATATCCCCAAATAAACAAGGCTTCGTTTGGCTTGCCTTTTTTCGCGATAGATTGTGCAACACGCTTCATATATGCATCGTGTCCTTCAACTCCTTTTTTTAATCCATCAGGGACACTCCAATCGTGTGGGGCTATAATATCGCCCGATAATAGAACAGCAGCAATAAGAGGATGGAGGTGAGGCTCAATAAAACCGGGCATCAGTGTCTTTTTCTTTAAATTATAGTGGCTGGCAGTGGGATACTGCTTTTTTGCCTCGGCTTTTGAACCAACAAATACAATCGTGCCTTTCTCTCTCACAACTGCTTCAACATATTCTGGTTTATTACCTTCCATTGTAATAATATCGCCGCCAAAATAGATGGTCTGCGTTGTGTTAATTTGTTTTGTCTTGCTGCAACTAATCAAGAGTATCATCATGAATGTTGTTGCGATTGTTTTTAATTTCATTTTTCTCTCCACCACAGTTTGCTTAAGTTATATAGAGGATAATGAATAAGATTGCAAATTATTAGATACTACCAAACATCTTTTCATAGACCTCTTCGTAATCAGAGACGAACATAACCTCAAGGCCTGTTTTAATCTCTTCTGAGATGCTTTCGTAGAGGGGTTCGTTTTTTGCTGGAACAAGAATTGCCTCAAGTCCATTTCTTTTTGCTGCAAGCATTTTCTCACGCAATCCACCAATAGGAAGGACTTCGCCAGTAAGGCTGATTTCACCTGTCATACCAATTTTTCTGTCAACTGTTCGACCAGTAAAAAGAGAGATTAAGGCAGTGGTGATGGTGATGCCTGCGGAGGGTCCATCTTTTGGTGTTGCACCAGCTGGAAAGTGGATATGAATATCTTTTTGATTAAGAGAAAAGTCAGCGGGTAAGCCAAACTTTTCACAATTGGCAAGAGTGTATGATATAGCAATTCGAGCAGATTCTTTCATCACTTCGCCCAATTTTCCCGTCAAAATTATGCCACCTTTTCCCTTCATCATATTTGTCTCAATACGGAGGATGGTTCCACCAAACATTGTCCAAGCAAGTCCTGTTGCAGTACCAATACGAGGTTGCAGATCAAGCAGGGCATCAGAGTAGGGAGGAAGTTTAAGAAATTCTTCCACAACCTTTTTAGTAATTCGCTTGGGTGTCTTTACATTAGAGAGTTTTCTAACAACAACTTTTCGACAGATGTTGCCGATAACTCGCTCAAGATTTCTGACACCTGCCTCTCGTGTGTAACGACGAAGAAGGAACATCAGAGCATCGTTCGTAAATGTTAGCTCTCCTTTGTCGAGACCGTTATTATCTTGTTGTCGAGGAATAAGATATCTTTTTGCAATTTGCAGTCTTTCTAAGTCTGTGTATCCACTGAGGTTTATCACTTCCATTCTATCTTTGAGCGGAGCAGGGATAGTATCTTCCCAATTTGCAGTGGCAATAAAAAATACTTTGCTTAAATCATAGGGAACACCGATATAGTTATCTCTAAACGAGAAGTTTTGCTCAGGGTCAAGCACTTCAAGCAGAGCAGAGCTTGGGTCACCTCTGAAATCTTTACCAACCTTGTCAATCTCATCGAGCATAATGACAGGATTAACGGTGCCGGTGATTTTCATACTTTCAAGAATCTTGCCAGGCATAGCGCCAACATAGGTTCTTCTGTGTCCACGAATTTCTGCCTCATCATGTAACCCACCGAGACTCATTCTATAGAATTTTCTCCCGAGAGCTCGTGCAATAGAGCGACCAAGAGAGGTTTTTCCAACGCCAGGAGGGCCGATAAAACATAAAATGGGTGATTTTGAGTTTCCCTTTACCTGTCTGACGGCAAGAAACTCTAAAATTCTCTCTTTTATCTCTTCAAGCCCGTAGTGATCCTTTTCAAGGATTGCTCGTGCTTTTTTAATGTTTTTGTTGTCTTTTGTTGACTCGTTCCACGGCAGTTCTAGGAGGGTGTCTATCCATGTTTTCAGTACGCCTGTCTCTGATGCTGCTGGATTCATAGAGCGCAGTCGGGAGAGCTGTTTTTCTGCCTCTTTTTTTGCCTCTTCAGGCAGCTCTTTCTCTTTTATTCGTTGTTCATATTCATCAATTTCAGCAGCGTGTGGATCACTTTGTCCAAGTTCTTGCTGAATCTGTTTCATCTGCTCTTTAAGAAAGTACTCTTTTTGTGCTTTTCCCAGCTTTTCTTTGGCCTTATTTTTGATGTCATTTTTAATCTCAGAGAGGTTGAGCTCACGCTGGATAAACTCGCTGACAATCTCTAGTTTTGCTTTGATGTCATCTTTTTCAAGTACAATCTGTGAAAGTTCTACCGAGCGAGATATGTTGTTAATAACAAGCTCTGCCAGTTGTCCAGGATGAATGATTTGGTGAGAAAATGCGATAACATCACTTGTTACTAACCTATTGTTTAGTTGATGCAGCTGCTCAAGACCGGATCGAACACTCCCAACGAGAGCTTCAACTTGCAAATCGTTACTGCGATAAGGCAGAGTCTCTTTGAGCATTACTTCAGCACTGAAAAAATCTTTTTCTTGCGTGATATTCTGTATGACAGCCTTTTGTCGACCCTCTACAATAAGTTTTAGTCGTCCATCTAGCTGTTTTACCATTCTCTGAATACGGGCAACGGTACCAACGGTGTAGAGTGCTTCAGGTTGAATATCTTTTGTTTCTGCATCTTTCTGTGCAACCACCATTACAAGACGATCTTTCGCAATCGCTTGGTGTACAGCGGCAACAGAGAATGAGCGTTGTACAAAAATAGGCATTTTCAGACCAGGAAAAAGTACTGATTCTTTTAGTGCGATAAGTGGAAGTGGTCCAGATAGTGTAATTGGCTCCATTATGTATCTCCTTGTTAAATGATTGTAATAATCTTCTTGCCTCGTTTTTCTATAATCACGGGAATCTGAATTTCAAGTAGTCCATCGGTAAGTGTTGCTTGAGCTTTATGAAGGCTGACCGGTCTATCAAGATAGATAAGAGTCTTAAATGTGCCACTTGATCGCTCAAGACCAAGGCAGGTTGAAAAAGATGTCTGACTCCGTTTGATGCCAGTGATTTCTATAAAATTATCAAGACTTTCGATGTGAATATCCTCTTTTCTTATTCCTGGTATTTCAACTTGAATTATTAAGAGAGAGTTGTTTTTTGTAACAAACATATCATAGGGAAAGTGGGCAGCTTGTGAAAGCTCATCGTGCAGTGGCTCTAAAATATCATTCATCAGTTTGCGTAGCTCAGTTTTTATCGTATTGAAAAAATCGAGTTGCTCTTTTTGGGTATCTGACTTCTTTTTCATCATCAAAACAGCTCCCTCCGTTTAATTCCAATTTGATAATAGCCGAATAATAGTGGCTGTGTCAATAAGAATATGCTTTTAACGAGGTTTAGATTTTACATTTACCGTGCAAAACGCTACAATGCCTCGTTAGTAATTTTAATGGAGAGAGATATGAAACAGAGAAGCGAAATTGAAAGGCAGTATCAGTGGACACCAGAGCACATTTACAAAGATGATGCAGCATTTGAAGCCGATGTTACAAAGGTGATTGAAACGAGAGAAAATTTATCAAAATATCGTGGCAAGCTGGCTGATAAAACCGTTTTGCTTGATGCCCTTAAAGAGCTTTTTATGGCGTCTCGACTGCTTATGAAGCTTGAAGCGTATGCACATAGAAATCGTGATGTTGATATGAGTGTTGCCGTCTATCAAGAGTTGACAGGGCAAATTGATACTCTGAATACCGCATTTTCGACTGCTTCATCATTTATTGATCCTGAGCTGCTTGAAATGGATAAAGAGTTTTTAATTTCACTGCTTGAAGATGAGAGGTTTTCTTTGTATAAACGCTATGTTGAAGGGATTCTGCGGAACAAGCCTCATATTCTTTCAAAAAAAGAGGAGCGTATTATCTCATCATTTGAATCAGTATCCCTGGCTTCGTATGATACCTATACAACTTTTACTTCAAATGATATGACATTTCCAAAAGTTGAGCTTGAAGGTGAAGAGGTAGAGGTAAATATGCCAGTTTACGCAAAATATCGTCAAAGTGATGATCGTGAGACACGAACAAAGGTATTTGAAGCTTTCTGGAGTGCGTACAAGCAGAATAAGAATCTTCTCTCTCGGACACTTCACTCACAATTGCAATATTACAAAACTGTTGCTGGATTGCGAAACTTTGAAGATTCTCTTGCTGCAGACCACCATGGAAACGAGCTTCCTTCTACATTTTTTCATACTCTTCTTGGCCATGTGAAAGGTATTTTACCATCTCTTCACAACTATTTGGCTTTGAAAAAAGATATTTTGAAGCTGCCTGATATGGGCTATCAAGATGTCTATGCAAAGTTGGTTGCAACAGAGGGAAAAGAGGGTTACACCTACGAAAAATCGATTGAATTGATTATGGATGCGATTGCGCCGATGACTGATGAATATAAGAAGGTTACGCGTGAGGGAATGACTCCAGGAAGTGGCTGGATTGATGTCTATCCATCAAAAGGCAAGCGAGGCGGAGCCTATATGTCAGGTGAAGCGTACGATATCCATCCGTTTGTTCTGCTCAATCACATTGATGATTACAACTCGATGAGTACAATGGCACACGAGATGGGGCATGCACTTCACAGCCACTATTCAAATTCATCTCAGCCGTTTGAAACTAGCCAATATGTTATTTTTGTTGCAGAAGTTGCCTCAATTTTTAATGAAATGCTTTTGATTAACAATCTTCTTGAAAAGAGCACCGACAAAGAAGAGCGCATCTTTTTGCTTAACCACTTTATTGAGATGGTTCGATCAACAGTTTTCAGACAGATGCAGTTTGCTGAATTCGAAGATGCTACCTATAAAAAAGTTGAAGCTGGCGGTGTTTTAACTCCAGACTTCCTCAACAAAACATATGGCGACACACTCAAAGAGTACTACGGACACCATAAAAACTTGATGAATATCGAAGAACTCTACACCCATGAATGGTCGTTTGTGCCTCACTTTTATTACAACTATTATGTCTACAAATATGTTGTTGGTTTCATCGGAGCACTCACATTAGCGACAAAAGTTGCTCGCGGTGACATTGCACCAGAGCAGTACATTGATGGATTCCTTAGAAAGGGTTCTTCACAACCACCGCTTGAAATTCTTAAGAGCGCCGGCGTTGATATGACGACATCTGAGCCATACGAATTGGTTGCAGAACTTTTTAACGACCGATTAAAGGAACTTTCGGAGTTGCTGAAAAGCTAATAAAATTATCTGGTTATCTTTTTGAAACTTCAAATATCATAATCCGCCGTCAAAAGCGAATTTATTTTGACGGCGAATTCTCTCTTTTTTCTTTACAAATCCGCCCTTATTTTAAAAATTTACACCTGAGAAGTTTGTTTTTAGAGTAATAAATTGTTATATTCATTTGCAATGGATTTATGAGGAGAGAATATGAACATTGAACAGTTAAAACAACTCGAAAAAGATTTATGGGCAG
>JAGLDR010000055.1 GCA_023145475.1 bacterium | reverse complement strand
TCTTTTCGTTTAAGATAGGCTAAAAGTGTTGCAACAATTTCTCCGCTAAACGAGAGTGGAATCACTGGCGAAAAGGAAGAGAAATCCCGTTTCGTATGAAAAAGTTGCTCTGGTGAAGAGAGAATAAGATATTTTTGCACAGAAGTTACGACGATTAGCGTTTACCAGCAGCTCTTTTAGAAGCTTTAAGTGGATTGACAGCCTTTTTAGCAGCTTTTGCAGCGCGTTTAACATGTGTTGCGAAAGCACAGAGTTGGTCGTTTTCCCAGTGAAATGAAGGGTCAACATACTTTGCACAAAAGTTTTTTCCATCAACAGATTCAACTTTGTCACAACCTTCACAGTTTTCGTGAATTTCAAGACGAATCAATTTTGATTTTTTATCAGCAATAACAACTGCTGCTTTCTCATCTTTACTTTTAGCTTTTGCTTTTCCTTTTGCCATTGGTATCCTCCAGTTATGTAGCCCAGTCCAAAAACGCAGGTATTAAACCGATTTGGCTCCTTATGTCAAATAAAAAAAATTGACCTAACAAATGTAATGTAGTATTCTGTACAAATGAACTGCTTTTCGGAGGATAGCATGAACAAGAAAGATGGTAAGATGACAGCTGCTCAAAAGTTACTACTCGGCGTTATAATCTCTTTTAGAGAGCGAACAGGGTATTCACCAACAAACAGAGAGATTGCTCAAACGTTAGGTATTTCAGCCGCAAGTGTTCATGAACAGATTGAACGGATGGAAAGAAATGGTCATCTCACAAAGAGAAGTGGAAAGGCCCGCTCTGTAATGCCTGTTAATGAATCGCACACAGAGAGAGGGAGAGACTCTATCTCACATTCACGATTGGTTGCAATTCCTCTGCTTGGTGATATTGCCGCTGGTGAGCCAATTTTTGCCGACGAAAATCATGAAGAGAGTATCATGGTTGATGAGAGCACCATTGGAACAGGGCAATTTTATGCACTGCGTGTTCGTGGTGACAGTATGAAAAATGCCGATATTTTAGATGGTGATTTGGTCGTGATTCGTCGTCAGCCAGTTGCAGAACATGGTGAGATTGTAGCAGCCCTTATTGATGCGGAGGCAACAGTAAAGCGGTTGAATATGGCGGGTGATGGTGTCTTTCTTATGCCTGAAAATGAGAGCTATGAACCGATTGATGTTACCTATCGTGAAGATTTTAGAATTATGGGGAAGGTTGTCTCTATCGTGAAAACATAACTTTTTCGATTTGGTCGCTTCGTTTGATGATTTTCTTGTACCATTCAAGCGTCAGATTTTGCTTCTCTTCATCAGAGAGATGCCACTCTATTTCATTTGATGCTCTCATTCTTTCTACAAGGCGGTTGAGTATAATTGCGACGCTGACAGAGATGTTAAAACTTTCTGTGAATCCATACATTGGAATGGTCAGATAGCTGTCTGCAAGCTCGATTGCTCTGTCTGAAAGTCCTGCAAGTTCTGTGCCAAATGCAAGGGCAATTGGTTTGTCGAGAGGGAGTGTTTCAGGGGTGAATCCATCTGCGTGTGGAGTCGTGGCAACAATGGTGTAACCACGATTTTTTAGTGTTGAGACTGCGTCATCAATATCTGTCTTATAGCGGTGCAGGGTGAGCCACTTGCTTGAACCCATATCAACTTCTTTGCTTGGTGAATATCTATTTCTTGCTTCGAGTACATGGATGTCTTGAATGCCAAAACAGTCGCACGAACGAAGTGCTGCACTTGCGTTATGTGGTTGGAAAATCTCTTCAAGAAGAAGGGTGATATGCCGAGTTCGTTGCGATAAAACTTGAGTCATCAACTCTTTTTTATGATCTGTTACAAGAGGTGCAAGAACCTCAAGCCGTTGTTCTCGTGATGGTTGTGTCATAGTATTTCCCGGTTATTAGACAGTGTCAACAAATGTTCGTTCAACGGCGTTAAAAACAATAATGCCAATAAAAAGAAGGATGAGAGTAACGCCAAAACTGATTCCCCACATCATCCAATTGGCACTTCCTGCGCCGAGAAACCCCTTCTTAAATAGCTCTAACATTGGAACAACAGGATTGAAAGAGTAGTAAAAACGCCACTTTTCAGGAACCTGAGAGAGAGGATAGACGATAGGCGTTGCGTACATCCAGAGTTGCATTCCAAATTGGACAAGAAATGACAAATCGCGGTATTTAGTGGTAAGTGCACTGATGATTAAGCCAACAGCAAGTCCGAGCAGAGCAAGATGGATAATTAAAAAGGGAAGAAGCAGAGCATATGCGTTCATGCCAACAGGTGCTCCTTTCATAAAGTAGTAGAAGAGGATGATAAAGAAGAGCGAGAGTTGGATTGCCATTCTCATCATGCCGGTAATCAGTGTGCTAATAGGAATGGTGAGGCGTGGAAAATAGACTTTTTTCATAATGCCTGCATTTGCGACAAAGACATTTGATGTTCTTGTCAGCGAGCCAGAAAAGAAGTTCCAAAACACAATGCCGCTCATATAGAAAAGTGGAGGGGGGATGTTATCAGTTGGAATTTTTGCAATTTTTCCAAAAACTACGACAAACATACCCGTTGTCATAAGTGGCTGAATAAAAAACCAGAGGGGTCCGAGGATTGTCTGCTTAAACTGTGTGACAAAATCTCGGCGGACAAAGAGCATAATCAAATCAAAATATTCCCAGACCTCTTTTAAATTCAGTCTGAATATCGGGCGTTTGGAGCTAATTATTGTTGTCCATTCACTCTCTTGCTTGCTCACGAGACCTCTAAAATATGGGTTGTAGATGTAGAGGAGACACTATGTCTTCTCTTGCTAACTCTACAGAAGATTGTGAGCGTCAAGAGCTTTTTGTCAAGTAAAGCGGTGTGCAAGATGTGTCGTGTGAAAAAAAAAGGAGAAAATCATACTGGCTACTTCCCGATATAAATCGTGTTGCATACTTTCTATATTGCAAAAGGAGTGCCATATATATATTGTTGTATAATAAAAAGGGTCTTATTTGTTGTTTTTTTGAACAAACTTTATTGTTGCAAAATCTTGTTCTATAGTGATTACAAGTGGATATGCATTACATCTCTTTTTTTCTTGTTTCATGAGAAAGTGTGCACAGTCTTCTAGTGGTTTTCGCCCTAAGTGCCCAAAAGTGTCAACAATTGACAATAATTTGTGAAGAGCTGATATCCAGAAGTTTACATTTTTCGCTCTAATGACATCAAGAGGGATAGCGTAACTCATCTCCTCTTTTTTCCAGACTTCCCAAAAAAGGGTGGCGGTAAATGTGTTAAAAACGGAGTCATCTTGCACATTTTGAGCGAGAGTTGTCAAATGGTTGAGGGAGTTTTTTCCCAGTGAAGTGTGGAGCGATGGGATAATCTCTTTCCGAAAGAAGTTGCGGCGAATAGCACGGTTGTTGTTTGAATCGTCTTCAGCATGTGGAATTGTATGTTCTGTTTGGTAGTGTACAATCTCCTCTTTTGAAAAGGGGAGAAGTGGACGAATTACTCTGACATCGTATAGAACAGTGTCTGGGAGAATCCCCTTTAATCCATCAACTCCAGTTCCTCTATCAAGAATTCTCATCAGCAGAGTCTCAATCTGATCGTCAGCGTGATGGGCTGTCACAACCGCTGATATATTCTCTTTTTGTGCGAGGTTTGCAAGCAGTCTGTATCGCTCTTTCCTTGCTCGCTCCTCCATATTTCCCTCTTTATCCCAAAAATCTTTATCAAATGAGAGAGAAAAAAAAGGAATGTGCAGTTTTTCCGCCTCTTTCGCAACCAACTCAGCTTCGAAGAGGGACTCCTTGCGGAGACGGTGGTCAACATAGCAGACAAGAAGATTGAGTTGAAACGGTTTTTCCGCCTCTTTTAGCAGGTGCAAAAGTGTCATACTATCTGCGCCGCTAGAGCAGGCGACAAGAAGACGATGCCCTTTCAGCGTTGGAAATGTATGCTCAAGATGGCGCCGGAATGTCCGTGTGGTTAGTGTCATTAAAAATCAGCGTGTTTTGGTGTCCGTGGAAAGGGGATGACGTCGCGGATATTTTCCATGCCAGTGATGAACATAACTAGCCTTTCAAATCCAAGTCCGAATCCAGCGTGGGGGTTTGTTCCGTAGCGTCTAAGATCAAGATACCACTTGTATTCTTCAAGGGATAGTTTCATCTCTTTCATCCGTTTTTCAAGAAGGTCAAGTCGCTCCTCTCTCTGTGATCCACCAATGATTTCGCCAACGCCAGTAACAAGCAAATCAACTGCGGCAACTGTTTTGCCATCATCGTTAAGTCGCATATAAAATGCTTTGATATCTTTTGGATAATCGGTAATGAATACAGGCTTTTTTGCCACTTTCTCTGTCAGATATCTTTCATGTTCCGTCTGCAAATCAACGCCCCAGGATGGCATAAAATCAAATGAATCTTTTGCTTTTTCAAGGTGGGTGATTGCCTCAGTGTATGTCATTCGAGCGAAGTCAGAGTTAACAATGTGGTTCAGTTTTTCAAGCAGCCCTTTTTGTACAAATGAGTTGAAAAATGTCATCTCTTCTGGCGCGTGTTCCAACACATAGTTGATGACAAATTTCATCATATCTTCGGCGACATCCATATCATCATTCAGGTCGGCAAATGCCATCTCAGGCTCAACCATCCAAAATTCGGATGCGTGTCGTTGTGTATTGCTGTTTTCTGCCCGAAAAGTCGGTCCAAAAGTGTAGACATTTCTAAAGGCTGCTGCATAGTTTTCAACGGCAAGTTGTCCACTGACTGTCAGAGCTGTCTCCTTTGCAAAAAATTCTTGAGAGTAGTCAATGAGCCCTTCATCTGTCTTCGGAATATTGGTGAGATTAAGTGTTGTAACGCGGAACATTTCGCCTGCGCCTTCACAATCGCTTGCCGTGATAATTGGTGTGTGAACATAGATAAAGTCGCGCTCTTGAAAAAATGAGTGGATAGCATGTGCAATCAGACTTCTTACGCGAAATACTGCTCTAAATGCATTGGTTCGTGGGCGAAGGTGTGCAATCGTTCGTAAAAATTCAAATGAGTGGCGTTTTTTCTGCAATGGATAGTCGTTGTCAGCGAGACCAACAATGACAATATCGGTTGCTTTCACTTCTACGCTCTGACCTTTTCCTTGCGATTCAACCAGCACTCCTTTGACTGTCAGGGCTGATCCCGCGGTCAATTTTGATATCTCTGCAAAATTCTCAAGATTATCTTCAAAAACCACTTGCAGGCTTTTGAAAAAAGAGCCATCATTCAGCTCAATAAAGCCAAAGTTTTTAGAGGCCCTGACGGTGCGAACCCAACCAGAAAGTGTTATCTCTTTTTGTAAAAATTCTTCTGATGATTTGAAAATGTGTTTGATAGTGGTCTTCATGTTACTTTTCTCCAGGATGTGTTCTGTGCAGGGTTGCTGTTATATCTTCTTGATAAAAATCACTCTTTTTATAGGTTTCAATCATATCTTCAATAACCAGTTTCAGCAGTGCGAAAAGTGGTACCGCCACTAAAATTCCAAGCAGTCCTGCTAGTTCGCCACCAGCAAAGAGGGCTACGATAACAAAAACGGGGTGAATGCCCACCTTTTTACCCATAATGTTTGGAGTAATAAACATCGTATCGATTGTCTGAATAATGGTAAAAACAATAAGTACAGAGAGGATGCCACTACCGCCAGTTTGAACACCAACGAGAAAAATTGAAATGACAAAAGCGGTGAAAATTCCTGCGTATGGCACAAGGCAGAGGATGCCGACTAATGCTCCGAGACTGAAGGCCCACTCGATACCAGCAAATGAAAACCCGATGATATAAAAACAGCCCAAAATAAACGCAACAGTCAGTTGACCTCTAATAAATCCACTCAAAATACGGTCAAACTTTTTTTCCCATTTGCTTTCAGTGTCGCGATAACGAAGAGGAATAAGGATGTGTATGCTTTTATTTATCTTTGTGAAGTGAGAGGCAGTAATAAAGGCAATGACAACAAGAATGACTGAATTAAAGGTGAGTGAGAGGACAGAAAAAGTCTGTTTAAAAAGCATAGTGAACGCTTTGGTCGTTCCTTGCACAAGAGGGAGTGAGAAGGTTGAGAGATATGATGTTAACTCTTTGATAGAACTTATGTTATCTTTATCTTTAAAGCCAAGTTGTTTTGCCCATTCCGCAGCATATTCGTGCATATGTTCGTACATCGGGGGTATTTTGGCAAAAGCAATAATCAGTTGTTGCGCAATAGATGGAATGATAATTAAGATGATGCCGATTGCCATTAACATTAGGATAAGAATGGCTAATCCTGCCGATAGAGAGCGGGGAACATGAAGTTTTGTAGTCAAGAATTCAATCCACGGTTGGATAGCATACGCGAGGAAGAATGCAAGCAAAACGATGGTTGATATTGTGGGGAGAATGAAGAGAGTTAACAAGATTAGCGAGACAAAAAGAAGGGGAATCCACCCTTTTCGTTCTACTAATAAAAAGTGCATTTTTTGCTTCATAATACCTCTTCTACTGTAATATTATTAATATATCTTTTCTTTTTATCAGCTCAAATTCCTCTGGAGAAAGTTCTATAGACCCCTCTTTTATTTTTGCTGATGGTTGTATTTTCATAATTTTTTCGCTCTCTATAAGTGTTTTTGTCTCTTTTGATGAGATGTAGCGTGCTGTTTTGAGTACTACCTCTCTTTTTTCATCCTCTTTTTTGCTAAATGAGAGTTGCAGTGCGGGAGTAAATGATTTTTTATGCTTAAAAGCGATGATAATACTATTTTCACTGTTTGGTTGGACAGATTTGAGAGCAATTCCACAGACAGATTTGAGAGTTTCAAGTGAAATAGTCGCTGATAAATCAATTGCCCCACCTGCATAATAGTTGATTTTTGCATCTTCTAGTGCGTGATGAATCTCATTGTCGAGCAGGTGTGATCCTGTTGGTGAGAGGCAGGTGTCAACCGCCATTGTAGCGGAGAGAGGTATCGTTTTTAGAGCTTCGTATATCTGTTGTTTCCACCGATTTTTTGCAATAACAAGTGTGCTTTCACCCCTTCGCCTGTCGAGTGGCTGAGCAACTGAAACGGAGAGGTAGAGTGTCGATTTACGCCAATCAATCTTCCCCCCACTTTTTATAACAAGTTTGTTTGCTGCAGTAAGCAGGGCGCTGAGCAAGAGGAGTGTTACTATGGCAAAAATACTTTTTTTCATCACATCTCTTTTAGTATTTTTAAAAGGTTTTTTGTCTCATTGTTTCCCGATTCTTTTCCGAAGGGGAGTGCTTTTAGTTTTGCATTGTGAAATTGCAAAATTCCGTGCAATCCATGGCAGCAATTTGTATCGTGAAGAAAATCAAGTGATGATTTAGAAGGGAAGAAGACAGTATCTGCATAGACGATGCCCCCCTTTAAAAAATTTAAGTCATTGTAAAATTCAAGCTTTTCTGCAGTGAAGATATTCCAGCCCAAATTGAGAATGGGTAAATCATATACCCAAAAAATGCCTTGATTGCTTAAATCAAAGATGGCGAGCACTGTTTTAACATTGTGCAGGTTGTTAAAATCTTGATATTGCTCTTTTAAAAAGACGGGAATAAGCGCCGTATACCAATCTGATGATATGATGATATCAACAGGATAATGGTGATCTACAAATTCGAGTACCGCACGACTAAAGAGTGAATACCGAACACTATTGTCAGGATAGGGACCCGTATGATTCCCATAGATGCCCGCCCTGTCAAAATGTTTGTTTGCCAGCAGAAAGAGCTTTATATTGCTGTTTGGAAGTCTTCCCTCCCACACCGTTACTGTTTTTAGTGAGTCGCTGACAGGAATGGTAAAGGTGATATTGCTTTTTTTAGCGTTGACAGCTTTTGTTGAAATAAGAGGGTAAAATGGCAAAATGACAGCAGTCTCATACTCTTCTGTTAGATGCTGTGGTGTAAGTCCGTTAAAATCAGCGATTTCTGTCTGTTTTATAAGGGGTGTTGCCTCTGTTGCGGCAAACAGTACTCTTTTTTTCACGGGTTATCCTTCGTGAGCTATTCTCTGTCTGTTATGATATGCATATTATTCTGAAAGGCAAACTCATTTGCCATTCTAATTTGAAAAGAATTATAAAGTGAGGAGAGTTAATTCTTGTCGCTAAAAAGAAATTTGAAATCTATCCTACCATTTCATATTTTTCTGCTTATAATTCATTGTAGAAAACGGAGAACAGAGGAGGTTCGCAATGGAACAGTATGGTCAGATAGACAACGGATTAGATATGAATGCATCAAGTGAAGTGCGTGCGCTTGTTCGCCCTTTGATGCTCAGAGTGTACAACTGGATGGCAATTGGATTGACATTGACGGCGATTGTGTCGATGCTCGTTTTGCAGACAGATGAACTGTATAACTTTGCTGCTCAAAATATGATGATTCTGTTTATTGTTCAGATTGCGTTTGTTTTTGGACTCTCTTTTGGAATCAATAAAATCAGTGCGATGGTGGCAGCGACGCTCTTTTTTGTCTATGCCGCTTTGAACGGTCTAACAATGGGTGTTATTGTCGCAGCGTATACTCAAACATCGGTGGCCGCGACCTTTTTTATTACCGCTGGAATGTTTGGCACGATGAGTTTTATCGGTTATGTGACTAAAAAAGATTTGACAGGTGTCGGCCATTTTATGTTTATGGGGCTGATTGGCATTATTATCGCCTCTGTTGTCAATATGTTTATTGGCTCGTCTGCAATCTCTTGGGGTATCTCTTTCATTGGTATTTTCATCTTTCTTGGACTTACTGCGTGGGATACACAGAAGATAAAAAATATGCTTTTTATGAGTTATGGAAACTCTGAATCACTGATGAAGATTTCAGCGATTGGCGCACTCATGCTCTATCTTGATTTTATTAATATGTTTCTTATGTTACTTCGTTTTACTGGTGGCCGTAAATAGTTTTCTCTGTTTTTGAGGAATACAATGAATATTAAAGCAGTTATTTTTGATTTAGATGGTACTCTGCTGAATACTATCGGGTTTATCGCTTCCTGTATGAATAGTGTGTTAAAAAATCGCAATCTAAAAGAGCATTTGGTTGCTGATTACCGCACTTTTGTTGGCGATGGTATTGATATGCTTGTAGCGAGAGCGTTGCCAGAAGCACTCAGAGATGAGTCGATGGTTGCTCTTTGTAAGGCGGAGATGCTTGCAATATATGACAACCACACAGCAGAGACTGTGCAGCCGTATGATGGGATTCGTGAGCTTTTGTTTGCACTCCATCAACGAGGAATCGTTATCTCTATTTTATCAAATAAGATTCACCGGTACACGGTTACTGCTCAGAAGAATATCCTTGCTGATATTCCCTTTGCTCATGTCTATGGCGCGCGTGATGATGTTCCAATGAAGCCAGATCCAGCAGGAGCGCTTGAGATTGCTCAGTTGACTGGTATTGCCCCAGAAAACACGATATTTGTTGGTGATATGGAGGCTGATGTACTGACTGCTAAAAATGCGGGTATGGTATCTGTTGGTGTTGCGTGGGGATTTGGAGAGGAAGAGACGCTTAAAGAGCTTGGAGTTGACTATCTTATTTACCATCCATCTGAGTTATTAAAAATCATTCGTTAACCGAAAGTGTCAAACCGCCGTACAGGTAGTGCAGAGAAATGACACTGTTCTAATATTTTAGCCCAAAAAAAAGGGGAGGCCGAAGCCTCCCCTTTTCTGTAGAATCACATAGAGAAACTATTCACAAGTTCCAATCGCAGCATCGCCACCAGTTGTAACAAAGTCTCTGTATGATATAACGCCATCAGCTTCCGTAGGCGTTCCCCAAACAGGAACAAGGTTACTAAAACAGTATGAACTTTCCCATGTACAAAGTGGATATGTTGTTGACAGAGTATCTGTTACAACGGCATCACCGTTATATTTTTTACCTTGTCGTTTAGCACTCTCTCCATCCCAGTCTACTTCTGCGACAATTTTCCACTGATTTGGTTTAATCTTGAATTTCAGTGAAGTCTCTTGCACGCTATCGACTGCACTATCACTTTCTCTAATGCCAATTCTTGGAGCTGCAGCACCATCAATAAAGATTTTAACTTCTACATCGACAAGATTTGCATCGCCACCCGGTTCACAGGCATCGCCATCGCTTATATCTTTGTCAGCACAACTAAAATAGGTAACAACAACAAGATAATCATCATCGTTGTGAGTCAAGTCGCAACTACCTTCCTCTGTATAACAACCAACATCCAAAAGACCGATTGTTTCAGGGTTTTCATAGTTTCCACCACCCCATCTGTTATCAATATCAAGCTGAGAGTTCCATGAGTTTGATATATATCTGTCAGTGGTAAAACCATTATCAGAGTTGTTACAATCATCATGTTTTTTACAGTTATCCTTTGTACAAGTGCCATCACTTGGTGCGTGCTCTGTACACATGAATCCAATTTCGCCGTATGCTTCGAGTCCTGCGCCAGTTTCAAGAGATGTCTTTTTGATTAAGTGAACATCAAGATCGACAGCAACGCCTTCGTCACCATCAATACTAGACTCACTTTGTAAACCTTGTTTCCATGTCAACTGAACCATAACGCGGGCTCTAGGAATGATAGATGGAAGAATGTCAACAGAAACTTCTTCTGATTCTTGATCGGTCTTTCTATCAATAACTTTTGCTGAAACATTGATTTTGTAAAAACGAGATTTATGTTCAAAACACTGTTTTTGTTTACAGAGCAAGAATCGAGATTTTTGAAGAACATACATCCACACTTCGTTAACTTCATCTTCTGTCATATCTTTTTCTGGATCAATGTTTGGACGGGTTGGCTCTGTTCCACATACTGCAACTTCATCAGTTGCGCACTCTGGATTGTAGTCAGGGTTGATGTGATCATCATCAGAGTAGACAACAGGGGTAATCATATACGCTGTAAAATCTGCTCGTGGCTCAACGCTTCCTTCAATAGTTGGATTGTCGCTCGGATCAAAGGCGTTCCAAGAACCAGCACCCATATCGCCTACGAGGGTCAGCCATGTCTCTTCTCTGAGAGGTGTTGGTGATTCTGACATCTCCCACTTAAAGACAAAGTAGTATCTCTCATTTGCAACATCAGAGGGGAGACAATCATAAGGATCTGGTGAATCTTCATTTGAAACACAAGTATACCGAAGGTCCATCATAACGGGATCAACAAGAACACGATAATCATCAAGTCCTGATGAGTCTTCAAAAGCCATCTTAATAATTGGCCGTGGTGGCTTTTGTGGAAGACGAGTAATAGTGAAATCAAATGCTGTTGTTCCTGCAGGACAGGTGTCAGCTGTAGTCTGTGTTGGATCATTTGTACAAATACGCAATTTGTATGGTCCTGTTTGCAGAAGGTTTTCAGGCAAATCTTTTTTAGTCATCAAGTTCGCTACGCCATTGTAATGGTAGTTAACCTTAATGTTAAAGAATTGATTGTATTCTTGTGCATTGAAACCTTGACGACATGATTTTTGACCTTCCTTCTCTTGTAATGGACAAAAATCTGCAAGTGTATCATCGGTGTTGTCAACACTGAGAAAACGCTCAGGAGCGAAATCGGTCCCTGTGCCAACGCCACCTTCTATATGTTGAAGCTGGAAGCTGAATATGTGTGCAAGTGGGTGAGCTAAGGTAATAACCTCTCCATTTGGAGCAATTAACTGCAACTGTGCAATGTGCAACTTGCCGGTAACACCATCGTTGTAAATCTTAAATGTGTGTGCAATATCTTTTGCATCAGGAGCAACAGGAGAGGAGATAGATGTACTCGTATTCTCTTCTGGAGCTCTTACTTGATATATAACTGTTCCATCTGCATCAGGTGCTGTGTCTGCTGCATCGTCATCTGTTGTTGTATCAGCTGTATCAGCAGTGTCAGCTGTATCAGCAGTATCACCAGTGTCGGCTGCGTCAGTGAAAGGGAAGTAGGCAACAACTAACTGACCTGGCTCTGCTCTAATTTGAGGGCGTCCCTCAACATCATAGCTATTACAGGAGATTACAAAAAGGGTCGCTAATAATGCAATAAATACTAACCAGGACTGTTTCATACCGGTTCCTCCAAAAATGTACATTTCTCGGTTCAAAGGTCTAACACCACGCAGATTATAGAATGAGAGCCACAAATGTCAACAAACAGTGGAAAAAAAATTATTTATTGCACAAGTTACGATGTTCATTATGGAAATATACTCAGATGACTCACTGAATCTTTCCTTTAGTTTGCGGTAATGCTTTATTTTCTTGAATTTGAGATAGATGGTGTGTAGACTCCACAGGAAAAAAGGAGGATGTATGGCTATTTCTTACTGGATATCGTGTTTCTATCCGGACGAAAAAGGTTTGTTTAGCGGGGCGAAAGTGCATCTTTCTGCTTGTATTTCCTGTCCTGTTACACTTTGTCCGGCCAAAAGCACTCTTTTTGAAGCTTATTTTTCTCGTTGGATTCCTCTTGATGAAACACCACTGAATCGCAAGTTAGTTATTCTCAATCAAAAATTTCAAAAACGCAGGATTCCTGCATCACGACGCTACTGTCCTTTGAAAGTTGTGCCTACCGAGCGTTGCCATGGAATAAAAAGATTTTGCAAATATAATCTTGTATGTGAAAAATATGATAAAAGAAAAGGTCAAGGATTTATAAGAGCTTTACGATGGAGGAAAGTTATGATTTACCTCGTACAGATGAAAGATGGTTCGTCATCAGTAGTGGAGAAAAAAGATTTCAACACAATTGATATTGATGGCGTTGAGAAGGTTTACACCGCAAATTATGAGGTGCGTGTTGTTACAGAGTTGGTGCCTGAAGGAGATGAGGCACAGCAGTTTTCAGAGGTTATAGAATCTTTTGAGAAAAAGTATCAAGGCGATGTTGTGGTGCCTGAAGGATTGCAACCTTTTACGGATTGGTTCGCGTCAGCAGCGACAGGTGATGCTGCCTTCATTCCTGAAAAGGTACTCGTTCCCGTGAAGACATACAAGGTGATGCGGGTGAAAAGTAGTGTTCCCGTTTCTCTGCCGAAGCCAGCACCTGTTGCTCCTGTGACGAAAAAGGTAGAAACTCCGCCAGCGAAGAAGGTGGAGAAGGTGAAGAAGGTGGAGAAGGTAGAAAAACCAAAGAAAACAGTAAAGAAAAGTAAGAAAGAGGCCGGCCAAGCGGGATTGTTTGATGCAAAAGAGTCCGTTGCACCAAAGAAAAGAACAAAAAAGAAAAAGTAGTATTGTAAAGAGCTAGAGGAGAATCTGATGGCATATAAAATAGATTCAGCCAGTTGTATCAGCTGTGGTGCTTGCGTTGTTGAGTGTCCTGTTGATGCAATAAGTCCGGGCGATGACACATACCTAATCAGTGTAGATAAATGTGTTGATTGTGGAGAGTGTGTCTCCGTCTGCCCAATGGATTGTATTGCACCCGATGAACATAACAGTGAGGAGTAAATATTATGAAGCACACCTACAATGGAAAGTCGTACACCCTTTTTAATGGGGCATTTAATGATGCAACTTTTTCAAGTACTACTGTCTGTAAAAAGCGCGTTGGACCAATTCCACGCCGAGCGAGTAAAGTTGCCTCACTCGATGCAGTGATTGAACTGTTAGAGGATGGCGATACAATTTCATACCCACACTACTATCGGATGGGTGATAATGGATTGAAAGCGATTGTTGAACAGTTACGCGTTCATCAGAAAAAAGGCATTATTATCTATGGAAACGCACTGTTTGACCATACGGATCCTTGGCTTTATGATGCGATTAAAGATGGTGTTATCGGTGGGGTTTATGGTAATGTGTACCGCGCTTTTGGTGCTCATATTATGAAGGGTGACCTCCTCCCATGGAAGGGCGTTGGATTTAGCCATGGAAATCGTGTTCGTAAGCTACAAACGGGAGAAGTACATATTAAAATTGCATTTGGTCCTGTTCCAATGGCCGATATTCATGGAAATGCCAACGGTATGATGGGTAAGCCTGAAGAGTGGTGTGGCCCGGTCGGTCTGTTCAGTGCAGACACTGAATTTGCTGATTATACCTGCCTTTTGGCGGGGACAGTGAGCCAGAATCTTATCTTTCCTGCTTCAATTAGTATGGAGACGGTTGATTTTGTTGTTCCATTTGAAGCTCCAGGGCTTGCGAGTGGCATTGGATCAGGAACACTTGATTTAGAAAGAATTCGTTCAAAAGAGTTTAACCGTGTCATTGCCGCAAATGTGACTGGTGTTATGAAAGCGTCAGGTGTCATCAGAAATAATATGAATTTTCAAGTGGGAAGTGGCGCAGGTTTGATTGTGCTTGATGAGATAAGAACAATGCTTAAAGAGCAAAAGCTGATGGCAAATTTTGCAATTGGTGGTGTCACAAGTATGCATGTTGAAATGTTAGAAGAGGAGACATTGCGTTATTTGATGCACGGACAGCTATTTGAGCCGAGTGATAAAGTTGTGCAAAGTCTGCTGAACAATCCAAGACATATAGAAATCACCGCAGGTTATTACGCAAGCGTTGCAAATAAAGAGGCAGCCGTTAATATGCTCGATGTTGCTGTTCTCAGCGCCCTTGAAGTTGATTTGGATTTCAATGTCAATACCGTCTGTGCAAATGGTCGCATTATTGGTGGGATTGGCGGTGGTCAAGATGTGGCAGCAGGTGCCGATTTGACCATTATGTTTCTTCCTCTTGCCACTGGTAAAAATGGCAAAGGGTTTCCAAAAGTTGTTGATAAGGTATATACGCGAACAACTCCAGGCGAGGTCGTTGATGTTGTGGTTACAGAGGAATTTGTTGCCGTTAATCCATCATCTCCAGACAGTGATGCAAAAGCTCGATTGCTTGAAGAGGCGAAAGCCAATAACCTTACCGTTGTCTCTATGGAAGAGCTTCATCAGAAATCGACCGAAAAAGCACTTTCTATGGGTGTAATACCACCAAAACAAGAGACAACAGATGAGGTCGTTCATTTGATTGAGTGGCGTGATGGGACACTCCTCGATACTATTAAAAAGCCGATATAAATTTCTGTTGACATTTCAGACACTCGCCCTATAATCACCTACTCTATCGAAAGGTCGATAGATTTTAAAGAGGTTTAACATGACTAATGAGACAAAAGCAGATTTTGGCGCTCTGTTGGAAGAATTTTTGCCAAGTGAAAAGCAATTTTCAAGTGAAGAGATTATTGAGGGACATGTTCGCTCAATAAAGAAGGACTTTGTCCTTGTTGATGTTGGTGCAAAGAGTGAAGGGATGATCTCTTCTTCTGAATTTTCACCAAGTGAGTTTGCAGGTTTGACAGTTGGTGATTCTGTTGAGGTTGTTATTGACAGATGGGAAGATGACCGTGGAAACATTCAACTTTCAAAAGAGAAAGCCCAGAAACTTCGTATTTGGGACAAAGTTGAAAAGTCATTTGAGAGTGGCGATTTGGTTACTGGTACAATTTTATCACCAGTGAAGGGTGGACTTTCAGTTGATATTGGTGTGAAGGCATTTTTGCCAAATTCACAGGTTGCTCTTAGACCAATCCGTAATGTAGACGAGCTGCTTGGTAAAACTTTTGACTTTAAAGTTATTAAGTTTGATCGCAAGCGTTCAAATATTGTTATTTCTCGTCGCGATCTCCTTGAAAAAGAGAGAGAAGCACTTAAAACAGCTACCCTTGAAAGACTTCAAGAGGGCGCCGTCGTTAAGGGTCTCATCAAGAATATCACCTACTACGGTGTGTTTGTTGACCTTGGCGGAATCGATGGATTGTTGCACATCACAGATATGTCTTGGGGACGCGTAAATCATCCTTCAGAGATGTTTAGAATTGGTGACGAAGTTGATGTTAAAGTTCTGAAGTTCGATAGAGATTCAGAGAGAGTTAGTCTTGGTGTAAAACAAATTAGCGAAGATCCATGGAAAGAGGCAGTAAGTACCTATTCTGTTGGTAAAGTTGTTGCTGGTAAAGTTGTTTCACTGGAAGATTACGGCGCATTTGTTGAGCTTGAGAAGGGAATCGAAGGACTTATCCACATCTCTGAGATGTCATGGACTCGTCGCATTAAGCACCCAAGCAAAATGGTTGCTATTGAAGACGAAATCGAAGTTAAGATTCTTGAGCTTGATGTTGATAACAGAAGAATCAGCCTCGGCATGAAGCAGATAGAGCCAAATCCATGGGAAGCACTTCAAGATAAGTATCCTGTTGGAACAAATGTAACGGGAACAGTACGCAATATTACCGATTTCGGTGTCTTTATCGGCGTTGAAGAGGGTATTGACGGTCTTGTTCGTATCACTGATATTACTTGGGAAAGAAAGCAAAAACATCCAAGTGAATACTATCAGAAAGGCGACACAGTTGAAGCTCAAGTTTTGAACATCGACAGTGAGAAACAGCGTTTTAGCCTTGGAATCAAACAGCTTTCAGCTGATCCTTGGATGCTGTTTAAAGATCAATTCACTGTTGGAAACAAAGTGAAAGTTGAGATTATTAAAGTTGCTGAATTTGGCGTATTCGTGAAATTGTTTGATACAATTGAAGGACTTGTACACAAATCAGAATTTGAAGATGAAAATATCGAGTACAAAGTTGGTGATGAGATTGAAGTTATAATCAAAAGCATCTCTGATACAGAACGCAAAGTTTCTTTGAGCATTAAGGCTCTTGCTGAAGCTGCTGATCAAGCAAACCTTGCTGAAGCTCGTGCACTTACCGGTGATGTTCCTGAAAGAATGGGTACAATGGCCGCTGCACTTTTGAAAGCACAGCAAGAAAAAGCTGCAAAAGAGGCTCCAGCTGAAGAAGCTGCTCCTGTAGTCGAAGAGACTCCAGTTGAAGAAGCTGCTCCTGTAGTCGAAGAGACTCCAGCTGAAGAAGCTGCTCCTGTAGT
>JAGLDR010000054.1 GCA_023145475.1 bacterium | reverse complement strand
GAAGAAGCTCCTGCTAAAGAAGAAGAGAAGACAGAAGAGTAATTTTCTTTCTACTTTCTATTGATAGAGTCGGCTCTGGTGTTTTACACGAGAGCCGATTTTTTTTTGCTTATGGTTACGACTAAGATTCTCTATACGAATTATTGAGATTTGATTTCTTGAAGGATTGCTTCACACGCTTCACGACGGTTTTTAGCTTGCGTAATCGGTCTGCCGATAACGAGAGCCGTTGCACCATCTGAAATAGCTTGAGATGGGGTTACAACCCGTTTTTGGTCGTCTTTCGCGCTGCTTGCAGGGCGAATGCCAGGAGTGATGATAACAAAGTCATCTCCACACTCCTCTCTTATTGCTTTAATCTCTTTTGCCGATGCTACTACACCATCCATTCCTGCTTGTTGTGCGAGCTTTGCGAGCCTACGAACTTGCTGTTCAGGTGAGATTGTTATGCCAATTTGTTGCAAATCTTCCTCCGCCATACTGGTAAGAACGGTCACAGCAATGGCAAGTGGTGGGGTTTTGTATTTGTCGTGGAGTGCCTTAACGGTTGTCTCCATCATCGTCAATCCACCTGTTGCATGAACATTGAAAACGGTTGCACCTAATTTTGCTGCTTCTATTCCCGCCTTTGCGACAGTGTTTGGAATGTCATGATATTTGAGGTCTAAAAAGAGTTCGGCACCAGATGCCACAATATCTTTAACAAGCTGTGGACCAGTTGCAGTAAAGAGTTGTTTGCCGACTTTAAAGCCGATGGGAAGTCCTTGCAAATCATTGACAATTTCCATCGCCTGTGTGGCTGTTTCTACATCGAGTGCAACAAAAATTTTTGTTTTCACATCTCTCTCCATTTCAGAGGTTATTAAAAATCTACCTTTTGCCAAACGGCAGTCGTTGTTGGATAGTTTAATATATATATCTTTCTATCTGAAAAACAGGTTTGAACTCCTGCAATCAAATCGGGTCGGTTCCATGGAAATGCACCGTAGATGATACGATTTTCTTCAAATGGATTTTGTCTGACATACCATGAGGGGTCCATAGAGAAGGGAAGTCGAATAAGGACCAATGCTTTTTCATCTTTTGGGAGGGCTTTCTCTGTCTCTTTGAAAAGATAAAGCCGGAGATTTGTCTTTTTTCTGATGCCCTCTGTCTTTCGATGGAAGTCGTATGAAAACCATGAAAAGAGTATGATAAGTAGCATGGTAATAACCACTATTTTATGCGTTTTTGAGAGTAATTCAGTCAGATGAGCAATAACAAGGGTAACGAGAATAAACCATCCGCCAAGGGCAGGGAAGTAGTATCGTGCACCAAAACTATCACCGCCTGGCGAGTTGTGGATAGCATACCCAAAGATAAAAAAGAGAATCGAAAGAATGGAGAAGATGAGAACGAGATTATACTCTTTTATCCGACTTTTGTTCCACAAAAAGGGGGCAAATAGAGCCAAAGGGAGCAAAAGTGTCGACCAGAGCAGCTGTGACTCAAGCCAGAGCGGTGTTAACGCCAGCAAACCGTTAGAAAAGTAGTTGTTTTTCAGCTGTATCTCTCCAAGCTTCTCGCCAGTGTGCAAGGTGTTCCCGTGACGATAGAGGGCATACGGCGACAGCAGAGGATTCCCCGTATAGATATAGTGATAGAGAAGATAGAGAAGTGAAAAGAGAGCAAAAAAGAGTGCCATGAAAAGATAAGTTTTATATATTTCTCTGATGTTTTTTTTCTCTTTGAAAGCAAAAAAGAGTGAGGTTGTACCAAACGCAGCAAGGAGCAGTACGGCATCAAGCGGACGAAAAAAGAGCAGGATTCCACCGATAATACCGCCTAAATAGTGTTTTTTGTACGGTAGAGTAAGGAGTAGTGTCAAGAGAAGTGCCCCTAAAAGTGGCACACTGTGGCTAAACCACGAGGCTGCATGAAACGCTGTCGTTGACGCAAAAGTATAGAGGAGAGAGACGAGCATTGTAGCAAGTGGCGAGCGAGTGGTCTTCCATACAATAAGAGTGAGTAAAAGAAGTGAAAGGAGAGAAGCTAAAAGGTTGGCCGCACCCGCACTCTTGTTGCCGAGACGCATTGCAGAAGCAAAGAGCAACGCCATTCCAGGCGGATATTTTGAATACTCTTTTTGCCGAGTCATCACGACATGGTGTCGCTTAAAAATGCCGCTTGCTTGAGGGCAACTATTTGGGTGGTAGATTTCGCCTCCTGCAAAGAGCTCTCCTTGAAAAACCATTGATGATTCGTCACCACTGACAGGAGTGTTTTGCAAGACTGATTTTTGAACATAGAGTGAAAGCGTAAGATGAATAAACGCAACAACGATGATGAAAAGAAACAGTAAGCGATGGGGTGGTGTGTAGAGACTCTTGTGCATTACTCCTCTTTCAACAAGTCAGCGCATAATGCCTGCGTTGATTTCATTTGTCAAATTGGGTGAAATAACAAATCTCTAAAAAATTTGTCAAGGCAAAGTTAAAATGTCCGCTTTTGTTATTTGATTTTCACACTTCATTGATAACGTCAACCTCCACAACTTCGTAGCCAGTTGCAAAAG
>JAGLDR010000053.1 GCA_023145475.1 bacterium | reverse complement strand
TGTTCAAGACGATCTGTCAGAATTTTTGACCACTTCGCAACATTTAACCAATCTTTTTGTTCATCATAGGAGTTGATGATATCTCTTGCGGCAAAAATTGCTGGTTGTGACGCAGGGTATTTGTTAATAATCTTAAGATCCCGCTTTGCAGCCTCTTCAAAATCTCCATGATCAAAAAACATTCGTGCAACAGTGTACGCCACAGCGGGAGCGTCCTCTGCATTTTTAGTATACTTCAAATAGAGATCACTTGCTTCAATCAACTTCTTTTCTAATAGAGAAAAAGGTGTTCCTCGTTTTTGTTTTGATGGAATTTTCGACTCATCTGCCTCATTCCACATTTGAGTAAAACCATAAAAGACCTGATATGCCGCCTCATCTCTATGTTTTGTCTGATTTTTATCATTCCGGATTCGTTCATATACAACAACAGCATGAATAATATTCCCGGAAAAGAAAAGGGTGTCAGCGTAATCAAAACTTATATCATAGCTATCTGTTGTATAGGGAAATTTCTCTAAATAGTCACGGTAATACTTAACGGCAATCTTATACTCAGCATCAGATGCCACCTTGTCAGTTGTCTTAAGCTTTTGTGCCGACTGGTGATGATAGCGAGCAGTATCTAGCAAAAACTTTTGAGCTGTCATACTCGCTTTTTTAACAGCTGTCGACTCTCCTCGATTCCTCATTGCCCACCGACCATCTCTATCATAGCGTGTGGCAAAAGTCTCTGTCTCTTTCGTCGCCTTCTCAATCTGATTAGACTTATAGTAAAGATGAATCAAAGCTTCATGCACCTTAGGAGCATCCACCGAGTAAGGATGACCGTTTAAAAGATACCTATAGGCAAGCTCAGCTTGGGCATAATTACCATTTTCAAAATAGTACTTTCCGAGCTGGGAAAACACCCCCCACTCAAACTTTTCGCCCTTAATCGTGGAAAACTTTTCAATTGCCTTATCAACACTTCCCCACTCCTCATCGGCGTAACTAATTGCAATATATTGAATTGCCTCTTTCCGCAATTCTTGCCCTCGATCCACGCCGTTTTCCTTCATCTCATCGGCAAAGGCTATCAGCGTGACAAATTGATCGACCGCCTTTTCAAAATGGTTAAGTCTATAGTGCGTCCACGCCAATTTATAGAGAATTTTATCATAGAAGAAGCTATCTTTAAACTTCACACCTTTTGAAAAATAGTGAAAAGCTTCATCTAACTGATCGTCATCAAAATAGTAATTACCCACACGCAGATACACCTCAGCAAGATACTCTGTTGCAATACCCTGTTCTATAATACGCTTCCAAATCGCAACGGCTTTCTCTGTCTCACCCTGTTCGGCAAGACAGTATCCTAACATATAATAAACGGCACCCGTGTAGGAAAACTGAGGAAATTTATCAATAATCGTCTGGTAGAGAGCAATCGTTTTTGAAAAATCAATGGGAGCTGATTCTGGCTCTGTTGTAATTCGCCCATCTTCGTAATCTTTAATTAACTGGTCACGCTTCTGATCTGCCGTCTCCTTTTCAATCGCTGCATTTTCATAGTATAATTCAGCGAGACGATACATCGCACTTGGGGTATAAAAAGGTTTTTCTGGGTATTTTTTGATAAATTGCTGAAAGAGAACAATCGCATCAGCTCTCGCGACAACCTCTTTTGAAGACTCTTTGCCTATAACAACATTATATTTTTCTGAGATTTGTCTTTTTTTCTCTTCTACTGTTCGCTTGAGCAGTGATTGAATTTCAAGCTGAAACTCCTTAACCTTGCTTTCATAGTAGAGTACTTGCCGCTCAACATAGCGTTTCGTAAAACCTTTAGAATCTACGACGATATTAACACTCTCTTTTTTAGAAGTTGAGGGTTCTTTCTTCTCTTTTTTCGCTTTTGCACTTAAGCCAAAGGAGAGAAGCACTATCAACAGTAGTGTCATTGTCAGATGAAACAATCTCATTCTATATCCTCAAGATTAAGATTGAGTCGCTGAAGTTCACGGGCTTTCTCTGTTCTATACTTTAAAAGTTTTTGTGAAACATTGTCTTTTCTTTCCCATGCAACATTGATAATCCCCTGGTCTGCTTGGAGAATAATGCCACCAAAAGTCTCTTTTATTTTGTTAATATTAGAGAAAAGAGCAAGACGAGCCAAATCATCAACACGACTCTCTAACTCCTTTTCCTCACTCAGATAATGTTCAAGCTTTATTCTTTCTGATTCATAAATCGCACGAATATTACCGAGGGTACGACGCACCATACGATTTAACTTTTGAGAGAAAACATCTGTTTTATTCATCAAACCTTGAACATCATTCTCTATACGAGCAAGAGTCTGAGCATCACGCCCTAAATCGTGCAAATAGTTCCGCAAAACAGCACCTTCTTGCCGAAGAAGAGTCTCATACTCCCGTCTCAAAAAGATAGTCTTGCTGAGTAAATCTCCACGCAACAGGAGTCTATTTTTCTCTTTTCCAACATCAGCTTGATGCTGCTCAAGAGTCTCTTCATAGCGTTGACCAAATTCACGCGCACGCTGAATACTCTGGACAGCCCTTGAATTTGCATCTTCTCTTGCAATCAATGTTTCAAGAACGGTAACCTGCTCAAGAAGTGCTTTTGTCTGTAAAGATGAACGGTGGAGCTCTTCTGTTAAGAGAACAATTTTATTAACATAGGCCGATGTTTTTTGTTTGAACTGCCCAGTATTAAGAGGAAAAATGGAAATAGAGGTTGCTAATTTCTGTTTTTTGCGTTGAATGGCACGCCATTTCTTAGCATCTTCAGCTGAAAACCTATTGACTGCCTTCTCATACATAATCAGATGGATACGATCAAGATAGTGAACCAACTTATTATGAAAGACAAAAGAGAACTCACTCCCTTTTTTAAGAGGAGGATAAAGTGAGGCTAAATTATCATTAGAAAGAGCAGACTCTAGTCTATCTTTCAGCCCAACAACCTGTTTAAGTTCACTCTCTAAAACGGCTAAATTCTTTTTAAGGCTCACCGCTTGTTTATACTTCACACTATCATTCAGCAACGCCTGAACCAGTGGAGAAAAAATAGAAACTTTTGAGGTATTGACAAGATCATCATGGCCTGCACTCAGCAACTTTTGCTGGGTTTCAGTATATCGAGTTACAAGATTACTAAAGTGAACCATCGCCTCGCCAAGCTTATTAGTCTGTATCATCAATGTTCCTTCGAGCAATTCAGCCTCTGGAACAATCACACTACTTGGGCTAATATAGCGGATAAGTGCAAGAGCGGAAATTGCTCTTGTATACATTTTTCTGCGAATATAGGTCCAACATAACTCATAGTAGGCTTCCGAAAAAAGCGGCGATTTATGATCCACCATCAGATAGTATTGTGTGGCTTCAGGGAGAGAGCCTTGTTCAAAATAGAGACGGGCAACAGCAAGAATTGCAGTTGTACGAACAAAATCAAATTTCCAATAACCCTTCACCTGAGGCAGATCAACAATCTGAAGAAAGTGCTTTAACGCTTTCGCATCTTCCCCGCGTTCAAGCTCTATTAATGCTACGAAGTAGCGAGCTTGTAAATAATACTTATCTCCTTGCTTTAATATCGAAAAAAGATTAAACGCTTCATCTTTATCGTCATTCATATACAAAGATTTTGCTAAAAAATATATCAAATCTGGATACTTCCCAAAATCTGCGCCACTTTCAACAAATGCGGTATAGTACTTAAGAGCCGCGTCATAGTTGCCCATTCTATATGCTGCTTCAATTAAATCTTTTAATACATCTACTTTGTACATACTCTCTGGAGCCGCAGAGAGAAGAAGTTCAAAATAGCGCATAGCACTTATATAATTTTCTGAGAAGAAAAGTGCGCGCCCCAACTTATAGAGAGACTCTTCCCATAACTTATTATGCGAAGATTGTGATGAAAATATTGAATAGTAAATATCACTTGCAGAGATATAATCGCCCTTCTTAAAATAAAAATCGCCTCTGTTTATTTTGATATTGAGATGTTGCATATCAGTTGTAACTGATGTTGCAAGAGGCAAGAGATACCGCACCGTCTCAGCTCGATACTCTTGTGATGCCTCATCAACCGCTGTCACCATCTCTTTCAAAGAGAACTCGGACACCGTCTGTGCCTGAATCGGCAACAGTAAGCCCACAAAAATGAAAACTAGTAAAATCAGTTTACTCATTTTTGGTGTTCACTCCGCCTAGTGCATCGTCTTTTGTATCTTCTATAAAATCTTTTTTGTGCGTATCAAATTGCAAATAGAGCCTCTTCTCTAACTTTGCTACAGCCCCTTTGTCTTTCACTGTAATCAGAATGTCTGATATCACGCCCTCTTCAATATTAAAAGAGTGCCCTGACTGCACCTTCAAATCATAGCCTTTCATATAGGAAAAGAGACCAAAACCCTTTCCCTTATAAACAAGATAAACTGAGATATGATGCGGACCAGGAACCAATGAGCCATCAAAAACAACAATCTCATCTTTCTTCAACTCTTTAGGAGCATTAATCCTCTTAAAGGCAGGGGCATCATCAAGATAATAAATCATAGAGATAAGGGTAAAAGATCGTCCTACATCACTCCGGTGAGTAATCGTCGCACGAGCTCCAGCAATCGTACCGCTTAAAACCGTCTCATGCAAAATACTCAATTTTTGCTTTGCTCGAAAAATCTTATCCTTCAAAGAATTTATGCGCTCTTCCAAAGTTCTCAATTTAATAGAAAACTGACCTGGTTTTTCTACGACCTGAGAAGAGGAATGAGAAGAGGAGGAAGCAGTCGGCTCAGGAGCAGCAAAGAGACCTTCCTTCATCAAAACAAACACAAAGATAAAAACTAGCAGAGCAGTGAAAACATTTCTCATCAATCACCTCGTTAATGGTATCCCTTAGACTATAAACAAAATAGAGCAATATTTCAAATTATATATGAAAGAAATTAAACCCGTCGGTATTCATAAAGAGATTTGCAGTCTTTTTAAAGAGAGGAATATCATCAGTGACGAAGATTGTATCACTGCCATGCTGAGATGATTGGTTTAACACGCCTCTGTCCGCCAATATTTTTTGGAGATGAGATGCGGTATCCTTCGCCGAATCAATAATTTCAACGCTCTCCCCAAAATAGTGGGAAAGAGCCGGAATAAGAAGCGGATAATGGGTGCACCCAAGCAACAAAGCATCTAAATCTTCTGCTTTCCATTGAGAAAGATAATAGTCAATTGTGTTGAAAGTGAGGTTGTTTTCTAACACGCCCTCCTCAACAAGGGGAACAAACAGAGGGCACGCTTTGGATAATATCTGCATTTTAGGATAAAGATTACCAATTTTTTCTTGATATACACCACTCGAAATTGTGGTATTTGTCCCAATCACACCAATCTTACTCAGGTTATCTGAATGCGATCGCAACTGGGCAATGGTTGGTTCAATAACCCCAAAAATAGGAATATCAGGAAAACTCTTTTTCAGAAATGAGATAGAAGATGCCGATGCAGTATTACAGGCAACGACAACTACCTTTACCTCTTTTGAAAGGAGAAATTCTGTATTCGTCTTAGAATACTGACGAACAACATCTGCACTTTTCGTGCCATAGGGAACGCGAGCAGTGTCACCAAGATAGACAATATTCTCATAAGGCAACAATTTCCGAACTGCCATATAGACAGTTAATCCACCAATTCCGCTATCAAAAATCCCAATAGGTGCATCTGAAATGTCTGAAGAAATCATAGGTCTGTTTAGAAAGCGACTTTAATAAAAGGAAGAACAGAAATATTCATACCATCAAAATTGATGATATAAGAAAACTCAGATGTCAGACCAAAAGAGAAATTACGCATATATGTATGGTATTCCACCATCAATCCAACATTAATACCAAGCAAGACTTCTGTCTCATCTCCATTACTGTCGTAAGCTTTGTTGTTAAGGTAAGCATCAAAACCTACATTACCACCAAACTCAAACCGATCTGTGGCAAGCCACGTGATATAAATATCGAGTCCTGGAATCAAAGGAGCATAATCCCCATCCCATGGACTATCTCGATGAACTGTGATTCCACGAGAATCTGTATCAAGTTGCATAATACCTAAGTTGATAACAGGTCCAATTCTCACAACATCTTTAATTACAAAATCATACCCTATCTTCAATTGAAACATAGATGCAATTTTACCAGAGTTATCTCCAGCTTTTCCAACCCATGCTGCAATACCACCAGCCATTCCTATATTAAATCCACGAACAACGGGATCTAAATCATTACCCGAAGAATCTCCAACTGGCGCTGACCCTTTCGCATACAGCGAAAAAGATATAAGAACAAGCAAAATGCCAATGACTTTTTTCATCATTTCCCTCTCTATTAACCTTCAGAATGCTTAAACACAAAAGGATAGTTAACAATAACAATACCGCCACCTTTTGGTTTTGGGAACCTAATCTTTTTAATCTGGCGAGCAACACAACTTTCAACAGTCTTGTTCTGCATTGTAGTTCTCTTTACGCCAGACTTTTTAACTTTACCTGTTCCACCAATGATGAAATTGATAACAATCTTACCAAACAACTTAGGATCTTTGGCAAGCTCTTTCTCATAACACCATCTGATTTTAGCCAGGTTTCTTCTGATATAGGCATCAATAACTGAGCGATCAAGTGCACCCATAATAACGGATTGTGCACCACCAGCTCTAATTGCTGAGCGACCCTTACGGCCAACACGACCAGCTGCCATACCATATTTAGCACCGCCTCCGCCCCCGCGTCCACGAGTTCCAAGACCACCGATACCGAGAGCGTTTCCGCCACCACCCATACCGAATCCTCTTGTTCCAAGACCACCAGAACCAAACTGATCAACGCCTGAAATACCAGTAACGCTTCCCAAGTTCTTTTCCATACCGGCGCCAAGGCCACCGCCACCAAAAACTCTATCAAAAGAGGCAGCACCACTCGATAGTGCACCCATAATACCAGAGCTTTGAGCAACTTTATTATCAAGACCGCGACGAGAAGAACCCTGAGCATTCGCCACACGACTCTTCTTATTACCTACACGACCCTCTTCACCCAAAGATTTTCTTTGTTGAGAAGCTTCAACAAGACCCTCTTTTGGTTTTTCAAGTTTAACTTTTTTCTCTTCTTCAATCTCTTCAACCTTGTCATCATCTTGTGCTTCTGTAATAAGCTTAGCAAAACGATTATCGATTTCAAAAATATCAACCTCAACAGGAGGTGTTTCGATAAGCATATTAACTAAGAAAATTCCAAGACCAAAAGTGACTAAAAGGAACGCAAGCAACGCGATGTCCAACTGCTGAACACCACCAATCCCAATAAACTTCTCTTTGTGAGTAAGGAGAACAACGATTGATACATCGCCAAACTCAAAAACAACAAAAGAATTCTTGTC
>JAGLDR010000052.1 GCA_023145475.1 bacterium | reverse complement strand
CTCAAATTTACCTGCCAATCCGTCATTAACCGGAGCAACCGGAATTGGCGATAAATCATACAATAGACGCTTACGCATTTTTTCATTTGCCATAGTCTAGGCCTCTTATCTTAAAGTTACTGTTATAATCATTAGTTAAGTAAATCAACAGATTTAACCAACTCTTTATTAAACTCTTTTTTGAGATTAATAAGTGTTTGAAATTGCTTTCCCTTTCTATCAGACAAAAAAGAACCTGTTGGTTTTTTAATCTGACCTTCGAGCATAATATCCTCAAAATCAATAACTGTCTTTTGGCGATACTTAATAAGACGCCCTTCTTGATCCATATCTTGTGCAAACAGTGTTCCTGCAGCAAACAAGATTGAAAGAATTAACAAAACCTTTTTCATATCCACCCTCCACCGAGTTTGTAGATTAACATCATTCACTACTCATCCTCATCATCTTCTGAAGGACGAATCTTAACTTCATCTTTTAAATACTTATGAACAATATCATCATCTGTAACATCTTCTGCCAATGAGAGATACTTTCTAAACAATCTTTTTGCTTCAACTTTTTTATTCATATGATCATAATACAAAACGCCCAAGTTAAAAGTCGCAATTGCATTATTAGGATCTGTATCAAGCACTTTTTGGTACTCTTTTTCTGAATCGACAAATTTTGCTTGTCCTCTCAGAGCAAGAGCAACACCTATGCGTCCTTCAATACTATCTGGATCCTGGGCTAAAACCATACTAAAGCGTTCAAAAGCTGTATTGGCATCACCATATTGCATCGCGATAGAGCCCATATTAAAGTTTGCTGCTTTATTGGTTGGCTCAATATTCAAGGCGTTATTAAAATAGAGCATCGCTCTTGAGTGATCACCCTTGCTCGCAAACAAAACACCACGATTGTTAGCAATACCAGCATCATCTTTCGATATTGAAAGTGTGTTGACTGTCACCATTGTAGCAAGACCGGTATCTTTCTTTTTGTAGTATATCATTCCAAGATTCTTCAAAGCATCAACATCTTTTTGATCCTGAATCAAAATCTTTCTAACAGATTGAATTGCACTGATGTAATCTCCTTTTTGAAGGTAGAATCCCGCTTCAGCACTCAATACAATTTTGTCTTGCTCATTCTCTTCTAAAAATGTTTCACACACTTCAATAGCTCTGTTATACTCCAACTTGTTGGCATACATCGCTGCCTTGTTAACAACAGGACGGCTATACTTTGGATTGAGCTCCAATGCCTTATTGTAGTATTCAAGTGCTTTCTTATTATCACCTGTTCTCTGATAGGTGAGTCCAAGATTATACAAAAGTGTCGGTGAGGTCGGATATGCTTTTACTGCTTTCTTAAGATAGGAAATTGCAGTCTTAAAATCAGCTTTTCCATTCTTTAGTTGCAAGGCATCAAGACCTTTTTTTGTATAGTATTTTGCCCAATCTTCAGGCTCTTTCGGTTGATTCGTAACTTGAATAGTTTTTCGTACAACCTTCTTCTCTTTTTTATCTTGTTTTTGTGCAGTGCCACAGCCTACAACCAACAAGAGAAACATCACTAATATAATTCCGGGTGCTCTTTTCATCATAAGCTCCTGTTACTTCGTCTCATTTGTTTTTACTGCTGGAGCTGATGCTCCACCCTGCCCCTGCGGAGTTGCGACAGGCGCAACTTTGGGAGCATTTAACATCTTCTTTAATCTTTTTCTTTCATCTTTTGTCAGCTTAGGAAATGCAAACTCAATGTCAACGGTTCCAATAGAACTTGATGTTTCAATCGCAAGAGGTGCTGGAACAATCTCGTTCTCATCATAGTATTCACCGTTGGTAACTTCACCAAAATACTTGAGCTGAGTTTTAGCCATCTTAACATATTTGTTATATACTGATGTCTCATAACCTTTTCTCATTGCTGCTAACAAAAATGCAACTGCATTCTTTTGAGCACCAAAAGCTTTCTCATCAAGATACTGCTTGTATGCTGAAATCTGTGCCTCACTCAACCATGGAGCAACTGGCGCAGAAAACATCTGATCGGTCAAATCTTTATATACAATACCAACATAGTAAAGAACAGCTGGTGTCAATCGAGGTGATTTTGTAAGACCAACAATTTGTTCATACGATCTCTGCAAAGAGATGGTCAACTCAATCTTTCTCTTCATTCTCTCTTGAGAAGTTTTGTTAAACCTTTCTTTTACCTTCGCAGCTGCCTTCAAGTTAGCCTTTTCACTTCCAGTCAACTCATCAGTCGAGGCTGAGCCAAGACTAATAACTTTTCCATCTTTAACATCAAATCCCCATCCAAGAACTTCATAACCTTTCATCTTCTTTTTAAAAGGAATATTGTTGAATTTGATAGAAAGATATTCCTTTAGCTCTTGTTCTAACTCAATAAGCATTGACTTAGCAATAACATCACGAGCACCTTCTGCAAAAGCAACCTTTTCTGTGAATTTACCATTTCTAAACAGTTGTAAAACTCTATCAACTATCTTATAGTAATTTTCTTTGTCACCATTTTTCTCATAAATCTCAATCAAAGCATCATAGACAGCAAAAATAGTATTTGCATCGCCTTTTACAACCTTCACCTCAATTTTATCAGAAATCTCATTTCTCTCACCAGCTTCATTGATATAGTGAAAATCTTGAAAACCCTCAATCTCAGTAAAGTCTTCAAAATAGCGATCAAACCCTTTGATTGCCTTGTCATAGAAAGTTTTACCTTTTCTCATCCAGATATAACCAAACTGGAGGGCTATCTTTTGCTTGCTCTTCTCATCTTTCTCATGCTTTTCAATATAGAGCTTGTAGTTGTCAATTGCCTTTTCTGTACTTCCAATGTTTTCATACAAAACAGCGGCATTGTAGACAGCATCGCCAGCATCTTTGCTCTCTGGAGATTTTTCAACAAAATCAATGTATAAATCAGCTGCTTTGTCATAGAACGCAATCGCTCCATAGTTTTTAGCCAATCCGTACATAACCTTATCTTTCAATGTTGAATCTTT
>JAGLDR010000051.1 GCA_023145475.1 bacterium | reverse complement strand
TCGCCACCTTGTTGATAATAAACAATGGCATTATAGAGAGCAACATCGTTAAATTGAGATTTAGGAAACTCAGCAACAAACGCTAAATAACGATCAGCTGATTCCATCTGCTTTCCCTTTTGAGCGGGAACTTCTGAAGAGTAAAAAGAGCTCATCTCTTTGAACTTCTCCAAATCTTTACGCAGTCTATTTCTACCACTCAAAAGAGGGGCATTTCTAAGAAACTCTCGTGATTTATTATTAATCACTTCCCAGTTTTTAGACATATTCAATGAATCCATAATCAAATCAGCAGCAAATTCAGCCAATCTGTGTCGAGGATACTTTTTAACAATCATTTCGAATACAGGAACTGCATTTTCAAAATGGTTAAATGCATAGTATGTAATCGCCTGTTGATAGATAATATCTACGAGGTATTTTGAGCGTGGAATATTCTCAATGTAAGTTTTACACGCTTTAATATAGCGTTTCTGCAAATCAGGAATCTCTTTTGGCTTAAATTCCGCTGCAATACCTGAGTTCTTCTTTTTCTTTCCACCAACGGTAATATCTTCTTTTCTGATGCTACCAGCGCCTGCTTTTTTAGCAGCAATAATTCTTCGTTTTGCCGCATCCTTTGCTTTTTTCTGCTCTCCCTCAAGGAGTGCACCAAAACAAGAAACAGCACCAAAAGAAGCATCTTCAAAATGGCTTCCTTTCGCATTCACATCAGCAACAATCTGATATTGATCACCAGCAAGTTGATATTTCTTGTGGTCATACAGATACTCTGCATAGTTAAAGCGCATATCATATGATGCTTCTGACTTTGGAAAATACTTTAAATAAGATGGATACAACTCACCAACAATAGTCCACGTGTTTTGCGACTTTGTTTTACGCGCTTCATTGTGATAATCAACAGTCAACAATCTTAATGCTGTTTCAGCTGTTTGACTCGCACTTAAAATAGCAGATTCATCTTTTTTATTTGCTTTATACCATGCGGATTCAGGATTTGCATAGTTTCTAACAAGAGTAACAATCTCTTTACGGACGCCATCTTTATCATTCATCTTCTTGCTAGCTTCAACAATCTGTTTTTGCCAACCAGGTGCAGATGTACTGAGGGCTGCTTCACCAAGCAACTTACGATAAATTATTACTGCATCTTTCGAGCGATCTTGCTCAAAATAGATTTGCGCCAACTTACGCAAAACCATGATGTAATACTTTTTATTCTTTACGATATTTTTAAAATAACGCTCAGCATCATCAACAGTTCCTGCCTCTGCATAAGGAGCAACCATGTCTTTGAGAGCATCTTCTTTCAAGTCAACTTTTTTACCATCTTTAGCGGCACGCTCAACAACTTTTTGGAAAAGCTTAACAGATTTTCCATACTCACCAACATTGTACATACACCATGCATATTTGTAGAGAGCAAAATCAAAAAACTTGTTGGTTTTGTGTCTATCAAGAATTGTTTTATAGTTAGGAATCGCCTTAAAAACATTGTTGTTATTAAAGAAATACTCACCCATTTCAAACAAGGCATCAGGAGCATATTTTGAGTTTGGAAATTTCTCAACAACCAGCTTGTAATATCTAATAGATTTCAGAGGTTG
>JAGLDR010000050.1 GCA_023145475.1 bacterium | reverse complement strand
TCAGGATACTTTTTAATGATATAATCACACACATCAATAGCCTTGCTGTTCCACTTCCACGCAGGAGAGAGGTCAAGTTCAGGCATTGGAGCATTAGGATCATTCAACTCATAGTATTTATCTGTTGTCTTGTTGTACTTAGTCATAACAACATCTTTGATTCCACGAGCCTTGTCCCAGTAAAGCTCTGCTAATCGACGATAAACTCCAGCTTTCCTTGGTCCTTCTGGATAATCTCGCAACAAAGACTTCAATTGAACAATTGCCTTTTCACGCTCACGCATACTTGCAGCATCAGATTTAACTTCACGAACCACTGTCTTTGCTGGTCCTGTTGGTCCATCTGTATTTACCCTCTTTTTACGGGCTGCATAAAGGGATGTTGCTATTAACAAAATCCCAATAATGGATATAAACTTTACTATAGCTTTATTGGCCATAACTGATATACTCCTGCTCCTTTGCTTCATTAATTATTTTCGTCGCACAAATTCTCAACATTGTAGAAATAGTACCCGAGCTCATCTTCCCAATATTCTCCATCAAACGGCCAGTAATAGGCTGTCTGTGGCACAGAAGGATTTACAGCTTTTTTCGCTTTTTTGAGTTTAGCTGCGGCAACTTTCTCGCCAAATCTCTCAATTTTTTCCAATTTCTTTGTCCGCTTATCGGTCATTTCAAACTGGATAGCTTTCATATCAGCAAGCAACTGACGCAACTCTTGGGTGTGGGATTTTATTTGAGCAATCATCCAACGACCTGTCTCATCACGCAATGTTGTCAACTGGTACATCAACTTTCTCATAATATCTTTCGCAACGACACTTTTCTTGAAAGTCATTGAAGAACCTTCAACAAGCTCAAGCTCACGCTCAATCTCTTTAATGTGTGCAAAACGACGCTTGAAAAGAGGATCCATAACCACCTTTCTCATTACTGGCAGAGGAAGGCTTGTGTTAGTGTCACCGTTCATTCCCTTCGTATACATTGTGAGAATATCTTTATAAATCTCAAGTCCCGTTTGGGTACTTACATTTTCCAAGAAAGATGCCATTTTTGTAGCATAACCTGGATAAACTGCAAAGAAATCACCAATAACACCATTAACATCTTCATAACGGCAAAGGTTGTAGTGTGTAACAGCCTCAACGATGTTAATTTCTGGATAGTAGATATCTTTGAAAAACGGAGAACGAAGAGTAATAACAGTACCAAGCGTACTATCAAAACGACTAATCAATAGAGATGCCCATGTTCTTGCAAAAAGAGCTTCAAACCACTGATCATTGTCACGACCAACACGGTTAAAGTAATTAAGTGCAACATTAAACATAGCAAGCTTATTTTGAGACTTCCATGCAGCTGCATAGTAAAGTTCACCAAGAGCGAGCTCTGCCATCCCTTTTAACTTTTTAATATCTGTTCCAATATATTTATCATCAGGCATCTTCTGTATTGCCATGAAACTTTTCATAGCTTCAGCATACATTTGAGATCTTACTTGGATAACTCCAAGAAAGTAAATAGCCTGAGGATAAAAAGAGCTGTAGTCTTTAACTTGACTAAACTGCTGAATGGCAACTTCGTCATTACCTTGATAGAAATTAATCTTACCAAGATAGTACTTCAACTCATTGGCAAACTTCTTTGGAAGAGCGTTGTAATCAACAGTACTAAGAACTGCAAACAAAACACGCTCATCATGTGTTTCATAAGTAACAGCAAGAAGCTTCAAAAGAGCAGATACAAAATAGTGCCCTTCTGGTCCTTCAAACAAAATCTCAGCGAGCTGATATTCTGCAGCCTGAAACAACCCCATACGAAACAGGGACTCAGCATAGTAGTAACGAGCAGTGTCGTGAAGACGATCCCACTCTTTATTTTTCATTACAGCATAAAAACCAATAGAGGCTTTACTGTAATCACCACTGTTATAAGCCTTAACTGTCTCTGTAATGGCGCGAGGCATACCTTCAACCATTGAAACATCAACTTCGTCATATTTCTTCATTTCCCGCTCACGCACAGTTAGCTGTTGTGCACAGGACGATAAGAACATCGAAATAAACAGTATCAGTAGAACGATTTTTGCTTTCATGGCAAATCCTTCACTCCGAGATTAATTATTAAACGGCAGGAACATACTGACATTCACGGTAAACATAAAGTCAGTTTTCAAATAGGCAACCTTTGCACTACTACCAGCTTGCTGACCAAGTTTGAATCGTTCATCTTTCATCATGAACCAATCAAAGTTAAGTCCAACACTCCAGTTTCTAGCAAACAAGAACTTCGTAGCAAAACCGATTTGAACGGCAATGTTATGATTCTTTGTATCTTGACCGATATCACCTACTACATCTACACCGTAGTAAAACAAACCAAGTGAAGCGTTGAGATCGTATTTAGCAATCATGTCGCCAAAAATACTAATCTTGCCGTAGAAAGGAGTAAACACAGCAGACAAACCACCGGCCATCTGCAATGTACTTGATGCTACATTGGCATTTAACTCTTCAACTTGCTTTCTTGTATCGCGATCCCAATGAATTGGGGCATACAAAAAACGACCTTGAAGGCCAAAATACTCATTAAAATGGAACGCAGCACGCATACCAACGGCAAACGAATGATTCCAATCTCCAGAAACGAGTGCCAAATCAAGGCCAAGCTCGAATCTCTTCGCTTTGAAGAAATCTCGTGCTTGCACAACTTTGATTCGTCTCTTCTCGTCAATAGTGAGCTTGCGTAATTCCTTCTCTCCCTTTACATCTTGCACTGCTGCATTGATGTCTACCTTCTGGGTCTTTACAGCCTCTTCCTTCTTCTTCTCTTCCTCTGACTCTTCAGCTGGAATGCCAGAATCATCGGGTGCTGTCACATCATCTGACTCAGGGCCGGCGGAATCTCCACCACCATCAAGATCAAAAAGATCCTCAGCTACCACTGTGAAAGTGAACAGAAGGACAAACAAAAGTGCGACGGTCGCTAATCTTCTCTGTCTCATAGTTACCTACCTATAGAATTGCTAATCCACCAAAAAAAACTCTGGCAGATATTATTGAATTACAATTTAAATGTCAAGATTTTTAGAGACTCATTGAGAATATATTATTCTTCAACGATATTAGACCATTGCACAGCTATTATTCCACTGAATACTTTTTTTTTATATATTAAGCAATAGTTTTAGGAAAAAAATGACAAGGGAGTCTACTTTTGTTGCGCCTCACGACCTCTTTTTAGCGAAAGAGCTATGCGTTGTCGCTCTGAGTCAATGCTTAAGACTGTCGCCACAACCTCTTGACCAATAAAAAGAAGCGAATGGATGTCTGTTACGAACTGGGAGCTGACCTCGGAAATATGGATAAGTCCCTTCTGTTTAAGCCCAATATCGACAAATGCTCCAAAAGCAGTGATGTTCGCAATGACCCCAGAGAGAGTCATCCCACTGTGAAGCTCATCAAAAGATGCGACAGAAAATTGTGTAGAGTGGAGTTGCAGAACAGGACGCACATCACGACCCCGCCGCAGTAGCTCTTGCTTGAGACTATCTTTATCAGGAAAGGAGAGAGAGGCAACACGCTCACTTTCAAGCAGTGATGGATTTTCCATAATATCAGCTATCCCAACAGAAAGAAGGGTGGAGGCCCTATACAAATCTGAATAATTCTCGGGATGCACACCTGTGCTGTCTAAAAGCTCAGATGAATTTTGTATCAATAAAAATCCAGCGGCCAACTTATAGGACATCTCACCAATCCCTTTGACTTTTTTAAAATCCTTACGAAAAACAAACGGACCATTTTTCTCTCGATAGTTCACTATATTCTTGGCTTTTGTCTTATCTAATCCACTTATCTGTGCTAAAAGATGTTCCGTCGCACTGTTTAAATTCACGCCGACTCGATTGACTATCCAATGAACACATCGCTCGAGCGTCTCTTTTAGCATCTTTGTTGGAATATCATGCTGATATTGTCCAACACCCACACTTGCCGGATCAATTTTCACAAGCTCTGAAAGTGGATCTTGCAACCGCCGACCAATCGAGACAGCTCCTCTAAAGCTAATATCCATGCCTGGCAATTCATCTCTCGCTATCTTTGAAGCTGAGTAGACGGAGGCACCATCCTCACTCACAGGAATAATCGGGCGACTCAAATCTTCAGGAATCATCTCGTTGAGAATGTCGACTGTCTCTCTCCCAAAAGTTCCCTTTCCCACAGCGATTGCCACTACTGATTTTTGAAACAACCAGGAGTGCAGCTTTTCTGTCTCGCTCTTTTTTTGATGGAGATAGAGCACTCTTTCACCAACAGGAAGTCCTTCATCATTGAGCAAAACAGCCTTACACCCTGTTCTAATCCCAGGATCAATCGCAATAACTGACTTTTGTCCAAGAAACGGGGCGAGCAACAGCGACTCAAAGTTCTTAAAAAAGATTTGAGACGAAAAGTGGTGAGCAACACTCTCGCTCTCTTTTATCAACTCATTATTAAGAGAGGTTTTTAAATAATTCTGCCACGCCTTTTTAGTTGCCTGTTCGGTAAAAAATGAAGTAAAGTTAAAATGAATCTGCTCTGCACGCATCAACATTCCTGGTCTGTTTCTCGCCTCAATATGAAAAGAGAGTGTCCCCGCTTTTTCGCCACGCAAGAGTGCTAAAAGACGATGGGGAGCAAGTCTGCTCAACGGCTCACTAAAATCAAAATAATCTTGGTAGTGGACATCAGGCGAGGTAACTCCTCTTTTTACTGCTGAAACAACCACTCCATTCTGCAAAGCACGGCGAACACTTTTGCGAACAGATATGTTATATGCCATCTCTTCAGCTAAAATAGTTACCGCTCCAGCAAGAGCATCATCCGCAGTAATCTTCTTTGTCACAAAAGCGTGGAGTATTTTGTGCACTGTTCTCTCGCTATGTCGCTCTGAAACAATTTTACGAGCGAGAGGTTCAAGCCCAGCCTCTCGAGCTATATCTGCGGCACTTTTCCGCCGTTGCTTAAAAGGGAGATAGATATCTTCTAACTCACGCACAGTTTCTGCCAAAGCAAGCTGAGTGAGGAGCTTCTTATCGGCATGTCCCTGCTCTGCTAGAAGAGCAATAATAGCACTTCTCCGCTCTTGCAGGGCAATCTCACGAGTGTATGCTGTGAAAATATCATCTATTGCAACTTCATCAAGATTCCCTGTCTTTTCTCTACGATAACGGGCAATAAAAGGGGTAGTCGCCCCATCTTGAAAAAGGGTCACAACCGCTGAAACAGAGGGAATAGAAAATTTTGTTTTTTGTGCTATTTTTTGAAAAAGAGCCATCTTCTCAGACATTGGGTGGACGCTCACCAAACAGAAGTGTTCCAACACGAACCATTGTTGAACCCTCCTCTATTGCAACATCAAAATCACCGCTCATCCCCATACTTAACTCGGTGAAATCTTCACCCATTTCTGACTTTAATTGGGTAAAAAGGGTCGCAAGCTTTTTGTGATAAGGGCGTAACGCCTCAGAGTCTAAAAAGGGAGGGATTGCCATCAGCCCTCGAACACGCAATCTATCAAAAGAGGCAATCTTCTTCACTATTTCAGATGCGTCATCTAAAGAGAGTCCGCCTTTTTGCTCTTCACTTCCAACATTAATTTGAATCAGACAGTTGACACGAGCGACATCTCTCTTCTCTGCCTGTTTTTGAATCTCTTGAGCGAGAGCGAGGGAATCAACAGTATGAATCCAAGAGACTTTATCGATAATATACTTTACCTTATTCCGTTGAAGATGGCCGATAAAGTGCCACGCAATATCCAAATCTTTCAGCTTTTCATACTTCTCAACAAACTCTTGCACATAATTCTCACCAAAATCACGAAGTCCGGATCTCCGAAATGCTTCAATCATCTCGGCAGGCTTTCTTTTGCTCACACCAATCAATCTCACGGATTCGCCTGAACGATGTACAAGTTCAGCAGACTCATATATTATTTGATAGAGCTTTTTTAAAAGAGTGATATTCTCACTTATCGGGGATAATTCCATTTAGACATCTCCAACATAAAAATGATTTGGGTAGTAGTTTTGCTCAACCGTTACTTTTACAATATCGTCTGATTGATACTTTCCGTCAGCCACCGCTTCTTCTCTCGCGGATTCAGTTGTCTCTGCCATAATTGGCTTCTTATACCCATCACTGAAAACAACCATGTAAAGCTTAACCTTTGTCGTATCTCGCTTTGTTGACATAACACTCCTCCTCTTAAAAAAATCATTTTTAATCGTAGCAGATTACAAAAGAAATTCAATAATTATGAGTAAATATCCAAATTGGTATCAACCAATTTTTCAAAATCATTAAAAACTATTTTTGGATTGTTACAATTTCAATATCAGTAAGTGATTCACCACCATCACCAAGAGCAGTAACGCCACCGGTAATAATAAGAGTACTTTCGCCTGAAACAACGGTACGGGATAGAAGATGAGGGGCATTCAATCGTGTATACCATGTGTCACCCTTAAGCGTCGTGCGATCTAATTTAAGAATTAAATCTATACCATCTCCTGGTTGGAGCTTCACGCTTGCGCCATCCACAGGATGGTCAACGGACCCAAGTAATGATCTCGACCCACCAATCATCATAAAGCGAGAAAAGGCTGGGACATAGACAACATCCATATAGGTAAAGGCCAAGACGAGACTCCCTGCTCTCTCTCCGGCAGCCGATGGAAAAAGCTCATATACCTTTTTCGAATCAGAAATAGAGCAATCAGTATCACTCGTACACTTCAACTCCATTCCACCAAACGAGTAGTTTCCTTGGTCAGTACGCACTTGTGAGCCAGAGAAAATATTAGTCAATGATACACCCCACGCAGCAGGAGCTGGAGACAATTTTTGACCAACACTTGAAGCACCATGTGGATGTCCCCCAACCGTAACCATCGAAGTGATATCACTCCCTATCGATGGAAGAAGTGAGCCTTCAGCTGTTCCAAACTCTGTTACTGTCGCTGTTACTGTTGCAGGTATAGTTGCAGTTGCATCAACAAATCCAACAGCTAACAGAGTAACAGTACCAGAAGGAAGAAGACCATCACTACTCAGTCCACCAGAAATGTATACCTTGAAATTATTTTTATCTACTTCTACAACATCATATGATTGATAGGTCAAAAAGACAGAATCATCTGGTGGCAAGAGATTCTCTGTCTTTGCAGGTTGTGGCGCACCACCCCTCCCATTTATCACCAAGTTATATTTTGGATATGACGGGGTAAATCGCTCAACAGAGGTTACAGGAATATCATAAGATACAGGCAATGAAGGATAGCCAGGAACAGTCTTTGCAACCAAACTCATTTTCCTCACACCGCCTACCAAGATAACAGAGCCATCAGGAAGAGCAAATGCGGTATGCATTGCGCGCGGTTGGCTCAGTACAGCAGCAAGCCGTTCAACTGTGCCTGTTTCAAGGTCTAACAGTTCAACACTATCTGTCGCATTCCATACGGTATTACCACCAACATCACTTGAACTCACAAAACCACCTGCAAGGAGTATTCGACCATCAGGAAGTGGCGTTGCAGTGTGCCCAAATCGCCCAATATTCATCTTTTGAGGCAGACAAGTTAACGCACCATCTATTGGATACAAAATCATCGTAACTTTTGTTTCTACACCTTTTTCAAAGGTAACATTTGTCGCTTTTCCAAGCCATTTTGGAACATTGTTGTTATCTTTTGAAAAGCCCATTACAACCAACTGGCCACCATTTACATTAGGAATACCAGAAATCTCCATTCCATTGATAATCTCAGAAGAAGAATATGACTGACTCCACTGTTTTTCACCACGAGAGTCTAAAACCTTAACACTTAAAGCGCCAATATCATCGACCGTGCTTCCCGTTATAATCCCACCAACATCACATTGAGGCAGAGAAAGACGAATCTCTCTTTCGCCCTCGGTATCTGTTGAATTGTCATTTGTAAGGGTAGTTTCATTACTCCCTCCACACGAAACAAAAAAGACAGACAACAAGACAATTACCAAAAACAAACTCACTCTTTTCATTACTTTCTCCCACGCGTAAACTAAAATCAATTAACGCCTTTTTTACTATCTTTCATCCACGATAAAACAACGGTATGATTCTTCACATCGTATATCTCAACCCGCTGCACTCTATCGGACTCTGTCGTTACAATAGCGTATGATTGGATATTCGTCAACCCTGGCTTTCCAAGAGAGCCTGGATTTACATAAATTATATTATTTTTCTCTGTAATATCAGGAAGATGCGTATGTCCATAAAATACCATTTCAGGCTTTAATTTTTCAATGTCGACACTATTTTCAGCAATAATCCTATGCGGAGCAGCAAGATTATGCACCATAAAAATCGATGGTCCATACTCACGAGAAAAAAGAGTGGGGGGAAGTGTCTCGACCAAATCAAAATCGGTATTACCAAGAACAGCATTCCAGCTATCAAATTCATAAAAAGAGTTCATAAGTGAAAGTGGACCGACATCACCAGCATGCATCAGAACATCACATTTTAATTCTTGTAAATCAAATGGAATACTCCCGTGAGTATCGGAAATAAGCAAAATTCTCACCTAACAGCCCCCAGCCAAAAAAGCTTCAACAAAATTTGGCACCAGCCAAAACAAGCGGGAGTGTAGCATGAGAAGCAAAAAGTGTCAAAAATTATTACGAAGGAATAATCGCTTTCAACATTTTAACATCAATCTTTAAAAAGCTCTCGGCACATCGAGGACAAAATTGGGTGCCTGAGTTTTCTCTGATAATCTGCATTGCTTTTTCATGCGACATTCCCTTGCGATACGGACGATCTGTGGTCATCGCATCATAGGAGTCAGCAACAGCAATAATACGAGCGCCCAACGGAATGTCAGAGCCTTTTATCCCTTCTGGATACCCCTTCCCATCCCATCTTTCGTGATGAGAAAGAATCAGAGGAATAACATCTCGATATGATTCAAGAGGCTTTAACAACTCCGCCCCAATCTCAGAATGTTCTTGAATTTTAAGATATTCATCATCTGTCAGCTTAGCCTGTTTAAGCAAAATATCATCCCTCACACCAATTTTGCCAAGATCATGAAATCGAGATGCCTTGTCAAGCAAATCTAAATCACGCGATGAGAGAGCCATCTGCTCTCCTAAAAGCATCGCATATTTCCCTACTCGCTCTGTATGACCTCGAGTATAGGCATCACGCGCTTCAAGAGATGAAATGAGAAGGGAGATAATATCTAAAATAAGTTTATTCTCTCTTTTATAACTTGCATATTTTTCAGCAACAAGTCGCTCAAGGAGAAGCGAAAAATTTATCAAATCAAATGGCTTATAAAAAACTTTTGTAATGCCATATTTAGCGGCAAGAATCGCCTCAGCATGCATATCATCAGGCGACTTACTTGTCAGTGCAATAAACGAGATATCATCATACGACTTATTAAGCCGAAGGTTACGAACCAAATCAAGGCCATCAATATCGGGTAAATCAAGACTCACAACAGCGATGTCCGGATGTTCATCTTCTATAAATTGCAGAGCAGTCTGCACATCATACGCACGCTCAACGGTGATGCCATTTTTCATAATTGCATGGCTAATCTTCTCGCTGTGGAGACGATCATATTCTAAAATCAACACTTTTGAATCTGACTTTCTCTCTGCAACTGAAAAATACTCCTCTATCTTTTCAAGAAGCATTACCTTTTCAACTGGCTTTGTCAAATAGTCATCCGCACCATATCGAAACCCTGTCTTGATATCGAGTGGCTCCTCTCTGCTCGAAAGAATGAGTACGGGGATAAACCGGTTATCAAAGTTATGTGTCTTAATCTCACGGCATAAATCGAGACCACTCATTCCCGGCATTTCAATATCGGTAATTACCATATCAGGAAGAAATGTATTATAGAGCTGTAACGCCTCTTCACCGGAGTAGGCCTCAATAATTTCATAAGGAGTATCTTCAACACTGTCATTAAAAAAAGAGTGCATCACCTTGCTATCATCAACATAGAGAATTCTCTTTTTATTAGGACGCTTCTCTTGAGTCTGCAAAAAATCCCCAAGCGTATCTTTGTTAACAATGTGTACAGAAGGAAAATCATCAACCCAGGCAGAATTATCATCAAACAAATCCCTCTCGGTGCTCCGAATCGAAAAGAGCAGAAAGGGCAGAGAAGATAAATCCGTATCTCTCACCATCTGCAACAACTCTTGCACCCCACGCTGACTAAACCGAAAAAATGAAAGTAGAACAGTGGGTCTAAAACTGACAACATCGTTAATCATATCATCAGAGTACGCATCAACACACTTATGCTCCCAGCCTCTCTTTTCAAAAAGCGTTTTAAAATAGTGTTGAAACATTGTTTCACTTTTATCGACAAAGCAAACAACTCTCACAAATCCACCTCTCCATCCGTTTACGCAACGCATTATACTAAAAAGCAACTAACAATCCAGTCAATCGATATTTTTTGTCAGAGCAAAGTAGAAATGTCCGCTTTTTAAACTAGCCAACGAACGGGATCAGGCAGAAACCATTGATCATATTCTTATGTCCACTCGCGCTGGGGGAACATTTCTTCCTGGAAGTGCTGAAATTGTTAAGAATGGTCTGATTCGTGTGAAAATGGCTTGATACCAGACAACCTATAAGTCGCTGTTTTCATTGACGGATATAATAAAGACAAGGCACAAGTTAATGCAACAGAACCCGGGGTAATTTCGGTACATTTTGAAGAAATGTGACGATTTGACCCCGCGCCGGTTCATTAATTCCCAATATTCCACGATTATGAATCACATCACCATCCGTAGAGACGCCCAACTTGGGCGTCTTCTCTATAATCAAATAATATAATGAATTGCGAATATGCCGCACAGACCCCGTTTTAAGGGAAAACTGACCCCGTTCCGGTTGGTAATAAGAGTTTCTATAAAACATCACAGCTCCATTTGGCCCAGTGCTGTCATCTTTGAATATTTCAGGATCAGGTTCACTGTTTTCTCCAAGTCTTTTTTTTATCCATTCTTTGCAATATCACATCAAGAATATCTCCGAAATACAAACATCATCAGATTTATTGCCTTTAATGCTTTTATCAATAAATATTTTAATTTTACAAGTTCTGTGTAAATAGAAACTTTCTTTATTATACCTTATTTTATCACTTGCATCCCAAACTATTTTGTTAGCTGAATTTGGATTAATTGTAAACACTTTTTTCCATTTTGGCTTATTAATAGTGACACTTTCATCACGAACCATTCGGTTCCCATCTCTTCCCCCTAAGCAATCTGTTTCTATATGAACTTTTGTAACAAAACCATTTTTTTCATACACTTCTTTATCTTTTAAATATCCATTTAACAAAGATATCATGCTAATATGGTTACTCGTGAAAAGAGTTAATTCAATCCAAGGGTTAGCATCTTTTTTACGATTAAAACACCACGCAGTTTTTGGATTGCCATCAAATAAATTCTTTACTCCATATTTTTCCATACTAGACGATGAAACCATCGTTCTATGTATATTAGAATGATAATTCTGTGATTGATAATTTTGTAGATAATCCCATAACTCCCATCCTTTCACATCATATTCTAGAGACAGCGATTTATATTTAGAAAAATCAAAGTTTACTCCTTTATACTGATAAATACCTTTTTCTTTCTTTTTGAGCAACGATGTTGGGAGAATACTCTTCAACGATCCCTCTATCATGGAAAGTTGTCGCACATCAAGAATAATCTCCATCAATTCAGCTTTACCGGCACCAAAATATTTAGCAGGGAAAAAATCGTATGTAAGAACCCTGTTTGTCATTTCTGGAACTGAGTGCCCACTATATAGCCTAGGAGAACCCCATGAATGAACCTTATATTTTATTGATATTTCCGTTGTTTTTTTGGAGGGAAATATAACTTTTGTGACATACCACCTTCGAAACATTTTCCCATCACAGGAGGTAGTATTAAACGCCTTCGTTTTGGAATGATCGCATGACCCTGTATCACAACAATATTTTTCTTCCATCACATAGTCATATATAAGAGGTTTTCCATTTCTTTTAATATGAAAAATTTCCATATCATGCTCTGTAGGATTTTGTTTCGCATCAAATAAACCAACAATGAAGTCAACAGGAAATGCTAAATATACCACATCATCTTTGCCCTTATTATGATAAAGATAGTTAATATCAAATGATGCCCACACATTATCTACAACAATTTTCAAACGCTCTTTTTTAATAACGATTTCACTTTTTTCTAATGTGACAAAATTCCCCGAGGATTTTAGTGAGGAGAGAATATCTATTGGTTCAGCATTTCCAAAAAGATGTATACACAATAAAAGAATTACAATTAATATCATTTTTCTCATTTACGGCTCCTTACTCAAAATAGGGATCAATAT
>JAGLDR010000005.1 GCA_023145475.1 bacterium | reverse complement strand
TATCAGTTTGTCGGAATTTCTAATATTTTCAAGTTCAAGAATGTCTTTAAAAAGATATGAGTCGCGCAGCGTGGTCAGGTATTCTTTTTTATCCTCATTGCTGTTTGATGTTAGTACTTCGGGGTATGTGCCAAAAATAAGATACTCTTCCAGATTCTCAATAATGTGCATTCCGCCGAATTGCTCTTTGAGCTCAATCATGGATAGTGGGAAAAGTTTCAAAGAGTGATGTCGTCCCGTAAGAGGTTCTCCAACCTGTGTTGATAAGGCAAATGAAGAAGAACCACTGGCAATAATGTTAACATTTTTAAGATGGTCAACCATGATTTTCAGGCATCTTCCAATGTCCGGAATTTGTTGTGCCTCATCAATGAAGATGGTGTCATACCCTGCAAAAGCATTTGTTATTTGAGAGATGTTATGAGAAGTTAGAAGTTTACGCAGGGGCATGTTTTCGCCAACGCCATGATATATTTTGCCATCACAACCTTCCAGATACCTGTTTATGAGGGATGTTTTTCCGACGCGTCTTGGTCCATATATAATGAGAACCTTCTCTTTTTTAATAAAATTATCAAATGATTTTTCATAAAATCGGGTAATCCAAGACATCGTTTTATTCCTCCTTTTTAAAACCATAGAACTATATCATAATATGTTAATTCTGTCAACGAATTGACAGAATTATGCTTAATTTGGTCAACAAACTGACTGAATTCATATGAATTTGGTCAGTTTGACGGTTCTGAGGGTCGCTGCAAGTGGGTGTACCGCGCCAGAACCCTACGGTAAAATATAATCTTTTCTTTTTTAAATTTGATTAGAGAATTGAAAACAGGTAGAGTCCCTCAGAACTATTTTCTTAGGTAGCGGTGAGACTGTTTTGAAGTATCTTTTTTTATATCTCTTTTTTTCTTTTTCTCTCAGTGGAAGTGTGCTTACGGGTCTTGATATGTTTGAAAGCAGCGTTCTTCCCCATCTCAAAGGAAAAAGAGTCGCCGTTGTTACAAATATAACCGCCGTAAATAAAAAAGGCGTTCACCTGCTCGATGTGCTCAAGAAACATGGTGTCACGGTGTCAACTGTTTTTACTCCTGAACATGGGTTCAAGGCAGATCGTGACGGAGTTATAAAAGACAAAAAAGGGGCACTTGTTCCGACAATTTCACTCTATGGAAACCAGAGAAGACCAAAGCTTTCAGACCTTAAAAAGATAGATGTTGTTCTCTATGATATTCAAGATGCTGGCGTGCGGTATTATACCTATATTTCAACGATGGTCTATATGATGCAGGCGGTCGCGAAAAGCGGGAAAAAGATGGTGATTATTGATCGTCCAAATATGGTTGGAGCTGATATTGTCTCTGGATTTGTGCCGCCACAATCTCTGACAGGAAAGTTTACCTCAATTTTTCCGATTGCGACGCGGTATGGGATGACAAATGGAGAGCTTGCATTGCTGTTTAACACCCATTTTGGCATTAAAGCAGCGATTAAAGTTGTCTGGATGCGAAATTATAATCGTTCGATGTTGTTTGATACAACAGCTCTTCCGTGGATCTCTCCATCACCAAATCTCACCTCGCTTGATGGTGCGTTACTTTATAGTGAGCTTGGCTGGCTTGAGACGGTGAATCTTTCAATGGGGCGGGGTACAAAAACACCGTTTCAGCTCATTGGTGCGCCATTTATTGATGCTAAAAAGGTGGTCGAACAGCTGAGAAAGCTATCGTTTGACGGTCTTGCGATTGAGTCGGTTAGTTTTACACCGCAGGCAAAGTATCATAAATATCGCTCAAAACTTTGTCATGGAGTGCGTATTACGATTAAAAATAGACAAAAAAACGATGTATTCAAGTTTGCGGTTGAATTTTTGAAGATTCTTGTGAAGCACTACCCAGAAAAGATAAAACTATCTAGGGACTTTGCCTTAATGACAGGAAGTAGCGAGCTAGAGCGGATGATTCGTGAAAATAGAACCTTTGTTGAGATAGAGAGCCGTGCAAAGCGGAGTCGCACCGAATTTAGAGCAGTTCGAAGTGGCTATTTGCACTATAAATGAAAGTGTGGAATGAAATTTGCAGTAAGGGATGGTATGTGCTGATATCGCACATATGGTTGTAATGGAGGTGATTGATGAAGATAGATATTGAGAGGTTGAGTCACGCTTTTGTCTCTGCTGATGGTGATGAAAAAAAAGTTATTAAAGATTTTTCTCTTGCTATTCCATCGGGCGCACTTGTGCGCGTTCTTGGACGGAGTGGAACAGGAAAGTCTACACTGTTTAACATTGTCTCTGGAATGATTGTTCCAAATAGTGGTGTTGTAAAGGTTGGGGATGTTGATATTACTACGCTCTCTGAGAGTGCGAGAGATTTGTTTCGGTCGAAATCTGTCGGATATATTTTCCAGACATTTAATTTGTTGCCTAGTTTAAGTGCACTTGAAAATGTCTATGTTCCTCTTCTGCTCGCGGGGCATGAGACGGAAAATATGAAGAAAAAAGCAGGTGAATTGCTGAAACAGCTCGGTCTTGGCGCTCATCAGACGCACTTTCCGTGGGAGCTTTCGGTTGGCCAGCGTCAGCGGGTTGCGGTTGCACGAATTTTGCTTCAAAGACCAGCTCTTTTGATTGCCGATGAGCCAACAGCGAGTTTAGATAAGGATAGTTCCCAAGATGTAAAAAATGCAATTATCGAAATGCATAAACAGGGGAGTACCATTCTTTTGGCATCTCATGATCCTATTTTTGATGATATGGTTGGTGAGTTTTCGTGTAATATGGAAAAGGGAGGAGAATGATGAATAAATTTACTGTTATTTTTTCTCTTTCTGTTCGTTATTTGAAGAATCGAGGGATTGCGACAATTTTATCTATTGCTGCTATCGCCCTCTCTCTTTTTATGCTGATTGTTGTTGGAAGTGCGACATTTTCGATTGCTCGCGCTGCCACTGACAGCAGTGTTAAATATCCATTGATTGTTGGTCCTGACGGGAGTAGCGGTGTACGGTTGCTGCTTTCATCTCTTCTCTATCTTGATTCTCCAAGTGGGCTTTTAGATGCAGGAGTTGTAGACAAACTTGAAGCTGAGCCAGGGGTAATCGCTGCTGTTCCTATTGCGAGAGCAGACAACTATATGACCGCTCCAATTGTGGGTACTACGCAAGGATTTATCGATTCACTTGGTGTGCCACTGTTAGATTGGATTGGCAAGAGTGAGGAAAAACCGCAACCCAAAACGGTGTTAAGCGACTCGTCGTTGAGTAATGCAGTCATCGGGTTTAGGACGGCAAATCGCACAGGACTTCGTGTTGGAGACTCTTTTAATGGAATGCATGGAATGACTGGGGAAGCGAGCGCTCACAAACATAAGGAGATGAGCTACCGCGTTGTTGCGATTCTCTCTCCAACTAATTCTCCACAGGATGACGCCATTTTTTCTCACTATAAATCGGTCTGGTTGATTCACAATCGCCATCTTGCAAACGGTCTGCAGAAGAAGTTTACAAAAGAAGAACATGCTAAGATTACCTATAAAAAAGAGGATGATACCGCTGGCTTGAAAGATGCAGCAACAACCTTGAAACAGGTGAGAGATAGCTTAGAAAACAATGAGAAAGCACAAAAATTTGCTTTGTCAAAAGATAAGTTTATGTTGACGAGTGGGAAATTGAGCGCAATTCTTATCCAGACTTCATCGCCTGCGGTGACAGGAAGATTGGAGAGGAAATACAGCTCAGCACATGGCACAATTGCGGTGGATACTGGGCGGACTTTAAAGCGCTTGATAAACTATATGAACAAGGCTGAATCATCGGTAAGTTATTTTAACTATCTGATGCTTTTGAGCGTTTTAATGCTGATTTTTGTTACACTGATAATGAGTTTGAGGGAGCGCAAAAAAGAGCTTGCTCTGCTCAGGAGTATCGGTGTTGGGAAAAAGGTCATTTCGATGATGATTATGAGTGAAACTTTGATGCTTGTCATCTTTGGTGTCGCTGTCGGGGTCGTTGCTGGGCACGCGATGCTCTGGTATATAAAACCCTATCTTGATTTAGCTCTCGGCACAAATATTGAGCCGTTTATGATTTCAAAGATGGAAATTAACGGAGTAATATCAACACTTTTATCAGGAGTGGTTTTATCTTTGATTATGTCGTATAGTGTCTATCGTATGAATCTTGTTGAGGAGATAGCAAAGGGGTAGTATGAAAAAGAAAAAAAGAACGGCTGTTGTGTGGATTGAATGGACTCTTATTGTTGCTGCGATTGCGGGTGCACTTTATATGATGCGACCATCTGGTGAGGTGAAACTTGCAAAGAAGATTGGGCAACAAAAGGACGATTTTATAGAGAAATATGGTAAAGATTTGGAGAGTGTTGATGCAGAGCCTGCTCCAAAGCTCAATGATGTTCCATCACAGAAAAAAGAGGTGAAACCGACAATAAATGAAACTGCAAATGCAAACATTAGTTACGCGCAACATGGCACAGGATCTCTGCTCCGTGTAAAAGAGCATCTGAAAAAGAATAAAAAGAAGTTGCCTCTTATTGAAAAACCTGATTTTGAGAAGCCTCTTCATTTGAGTTTTCATGCTCTTAAAAGAATCTTTGAGGTTTATCGACTGAAAGCCGGTGTTTTTCCCGATGTTGCAGTAGAAAAACTCAATGGAGCAGCAGTTGAGATTAGCGGAGCGGTGATGCCTGTCGATGCGGTGCCTGAAGATGGAACGCTTGTCCGGTTTTGGTTGTCAAATCCTGTCGTGGTGATGGCTGGGTGTGTTTTTTGTAACCCACCGACGATGGCAGATCTGATTTTGGTAACGACTCCTTTTGGAGACGCGCCACTCCGAATTAACAGAGAGCAACTGTTTAAGAGTGTTGTGATGATAAAGATGAAGGGACGGATGTTCTTTGGTCCAAGTAAAGATGGAAAGGTTGAGTATATGTTCAAAATGGAGTCGAATGCTATTTATCCGATAAACTAGGTCTAAGACACTGATAAGACGATGATAAAAAGTAAGGTGGGTTTATTGCTTAGTATATGGTGATGGTTTTTGTTGCTGTAAAAGGTTGACAAGAGCACTGTTTTTTGTGTAAGTTTTGGCGATTTTTTTGATGAGAGAGAATAGTTGTGAAATGCAAACTACTACATAGTGCGGAGGCAATTGTGAGGAAGTTCAGAAACAGATTCGTTCTGATGCTCATGTTTACCCTCCTTTTTGCTTTTCCTTTGACGGCTGAAGAGGCGGAAGTGACCCCATCAACAGATGGTGACAAGGCTGCTGAGACAGTTGAAAAAAGTGATGAGAAAAAGGACGCGACAGAGAAGAAGGATGAGACTCCTGAAAAGTCGGACAAGGAGGACAAAGAGTCTACGTCGAAAGATGAAGACAAGTCCGAGCCAAAAGAAGACGAGGCTAAGGCTGAGTCTAAAGATGAAGTTGAGGCTGAACCGAAAGAGGAAGCTAAGGCTGAGTCAAAAGAAGAGGTTGAGGCTGAACCAAAACCTGAGGTTAAACCAGCGGTCGTGGCGACACCACCAGTGGTAGCTCCAGCTGAGGTTGCGGCTCCAACAGCTGATTTGAAATCAGCAGCGTCAACAGAGAAAGACGCAGACGCAGACAAAGACGAGAAAAAAGAGGAGAAGCCAAAACGCTTTTCTGTCTTTATTAACAATGCGTTTATGAACACGCAAGATTCTGCAAGGCCAGTGTTTAGATATGCACTGTCTGGTGGTTTTGGTGTTCGTTTGCCATGGAAGATTGGATTTAAGTTTTCTCTTGGACTTTACACAAGAGTTGCTTATAACCGCCCACAGAGTGGTTCAAACTCTTCTGGTAGAACTGGTTATGACACACTGCTGAACAAAAATCTTACTGCAGCAGCTTTTGATGGAACTCCAATGGTTTTTGCGTTGAATCGTCCATTCCAGTTGCCATGGAAGTTGACTTTGGTTCCTTTTGTTAAGTCAACATTGAGTGCTACCTCAAAGTATTTATGGGAGATGGAGATTTATTCCAAGCTCTTTTTAGGGATGTCACTCTCTCGCTCATTTGAGCTGAAGAAAAACCTCTCTCTTTCTACAAGTGTAACGACAATTTATAATGTTACATTTAATGGTAAAGAGTGGATTGGCGAAACTGCTCCAATGAAAATTGGTAGAAATCCACAATCCTTAATCTACAGTGCAAATACTGGACTTAACTACAAGGATTTCAACTTTGGAATTACGTGGACTCAAGCATTTGTCTATCTTCGGAATGGAAGTTGGGAAGCTGATCAGAATCCTGAATTTCCCACGAATGAAGGTGTAGATAGAGTTAAGTGGCAGACTATTAACTCTTTGCAAGTTGATGCTTCATACTCGATTAAAGGCTTTAATTTTGGTCTTTTTGTTGTAACTGAAGGTCCTTGGACGCTTTATTATACAGGCCCGTCGTGGTATCCCTTCCGTGCGGATATGACAACGTATGGCTTTACTCTTGGATATAATTATTCGTTTTAATAAATGGAGGAAACGATGAAATTTAAACAGCTTTTTGTGCTGGTTGCACTCGTAGCATCGTTGCTACTTGTTGCTTGTACCACAGAGCGTGACCCGATTGATAAATCACCGGAGTTAGCGCTTGACAAGTCCCTTTTTGAAGGTGAGTTTTTCTATCGTCAAACGATAGTTGACCTTCCTTACACTGCAGACTATTCCTTTATTGGTGAGTCTAATGATGGTAAAATTCTTAAGTGGAAAATTACCAAGAATTGGTTGATTGCTTACAATGTTCATGATGGTCTTGAAGTTGTAAACACATCAGAAGATCCAACGGTTAACGAGACTCCACTTCTCGCTTATCGCATCTTTCGACACTTTGATATTTTGCCGATGGAAAATCCTGTAACTGGAGAAGATTTGCCAGTTTATACAGCAAATTATGATTGTGATTGGAATGAGTGTCGTTTTGTTGAAATTGACCACACTTATGCTGGTACTCCAAATTTTGAGTTGAAGTATATGGCACTTTCAGAACAGTTATGGGGCGCTCCCTATGTTCGTGGTGCGGTTACTTCTGCAACTGATTTTGAGTTCTATGCACATGATGGTTCTTTTATCCCACCAAAGTTTTATTCATATATGTTGAAAAAAGCTGGTGACGACAAAGAAGATAAAAAAGTTGAGGGTTTTACTTTTAAGACTCAAGAACAACTGCTTCCTATTAACTGGGGACAGTTCTATACATGGGCAGACATTGAAGAGTTCTTCAAAAATGAGCCTGCCAATATTTGGTATCGTCACACATTTACAAAGGTAAATCGTGAAGTCTATGGTCGTAGAACTTATGACGCAAAAACAAAGACATGGCCATGGAAAAAAGGTTCAATTGACAATGGTTTTAGACCAATGCAGTTTAATGACGAACAATTCAGAATGTTTGGATACTTTGTCAACAAGTTCCGTGGATACAATCCAGATCATGGAAATAAATGGGCAGATGTTTATATTCTTGCAAACTATTTCAACATCGGTTGGGGTCGCTTGAAAGGTGATGCAAAATTTGAAGATGGAATAACAGCTGGAGAGAATATCGAGTGGAATTTCACTTGTGAAAAGGCTTCTGGCGATTCTGTTGCAGCATACAACGAGTGTATTAAAGATATCGCTGTTCAGCAAAAACTTGTTTTTACTTCAAGTGCTGAGACTCCAAAAAGAATGATAGCTCCTAATTGTGCAATGGCGAAAGATTACAACCATGCATTTCTTGCCTCTCGTTATGCCGCTATGAATCCAGGTAGTGATACCAGAGATTTTGAGAAATGGTACAATTCAGCTTATGTTAATGATGACTTTTTCACTGAGTATAAGGTTGGTAGTGAAACTGTTCTTATTAGAGATTACGGCTGGTATACCCACACAGAAGATTATGATGGCTGGGAAGAAAAATGTTTTATTGTTCCAACAGCTGACGCTCATGTTCAAAAGTGGAACGGAGATATTATAGAAGATAAGTATACTAACGAGATTGGTGTATTTGTTCGTAATCCTGTTGAGGGTTTTATCGCAGCTAGAGATGGAAACCACCTCTCTCGTTACGAAAATTATGATGGTTTTGCCGCAACAACAGACGATGTCGAAGATGATGCAAATGCAGTTCGTATCTGTGTTCCTAAGGCTGATGCTGACGGCGCAGATGAGTATGTTGCACTGATGTATTTTGAAAATTGTCTGACAAATGATACTCAGATGACAAAACTTTATACCGAAGAGTATGGCCGTGACAAGTGGAAAGGCGATCGTTGGGATTGTCGTGTACTTGATAAAGGCGAAACTTGTGAGGATATTTCAGAAGAAGCTGCTGGCTCACAAAAAGATGTTGAAGAGTGGGTAGAAGTAAAGGCTGCGTGTGTTGTAGATAATGAAAGAAATTGCAAAACATACGGAACAGATACTGTTCGTCCAATGCTTCGTCACAAATTTATGAATGGTGACACAACTGTTGCTATGTGGAATTGGGTTGATCAACCAACTGAATACGGAATACTTGGTGTTTCTCAGTGGAATATGAACCCTGAAACAGGTCAAACATTTGGTGCTGGCTCTAATGTTGCTGGTGCTGTCCTTGCTTGGGCTGTTGACCGTGGTGTTCAAATGTCTAGAATGTTGGTCAGCAGTGATGGTGATCCTGCAGCGTGGGACTGGGAAGATTTGATTCACCCAGAATTCGAAGATATGCCAAGTAATATTTGGGACAACTCTCCTCAAGATGCTCGCGATCACACATCTTCAACGATGTCAACTCGCTCACTTGCTATGGATGATTCTGGCTCACTCATACAAGGCGATCCTTCATATGAAGAGAAGCTTGACCTTATTCAGATGCCTCAGTATCAAAACAGATTTGATTTTGCATCAGTAAAAGGAACAAAATGGGAATCAAAGATGTTGCCACATTCGATGTTAAAAGCAATGTTCCCTTGGAGTGACCCAACTGCTTATAATTATTCTGATGATATGAAAGAGCAACTCTCTCACATTTTCATTCCAGAACAGACTGAGATTGAAATGCAGCGCTTAATACAGCGTGGACAAAACACCTATTTTGAAGCGAGCTTCCTTGATGGTGCTATTATTCAATTCCTTCAAGAGCGTCAAGCAATATACAGAGTGCAGTATCCTAAGTGGAAAACCACAGAAAAAGATGCATACACAAAGGCATTTTTGGGTGCTGTTGCTGATGATTTAGAGATTCTGCTTTACAAAGGTGTTGCAGAGCACGAAATGGGCCACTCACTTGGTCTTCGTCACAACTTTATCTCATCTGCTGATATGTTTAACTACCAAGATGGTTACTTTACAACAGAAAACTATCCTAATCTTATGAAAGAAGAGGAAAAGTTAGTAAAAGAGTTGACAGAAAATAATGTTGATCCTGGTGCTATCGGTGATGCAGTATATGCTTTGAAGAGATCATATCCTTATGCCCCGGAAAGAAACTCAAAGGGCGAGTATGTTCTTCTTGATGGTGCAGACAAAGATGTAACTCCAATGAGTTATAATATGTATGTTTCCATTATGGATTACCAATCAGAGCCTTATATTCATGCTGTTGGCCTTGGAAAATACGATTATGCAGCTATTAAGTTTGTATATGGTCGTTCTGTAGAGCAGATGGATTTTGACAGTCAGGGATTTGTTAAGATGTCAACAGATAATCCTGTTCGTGATGCACGATATCCTCAGCCTGTCTTGAAAAATCTCTCATATATTAGAGAAGATGGTAAGTTGAAGACACTTGCTGATTATAAGGATCCTCGAGTTTCAGGCGACAAGAATACAATGCAACCAAGTAAGCTCGAAAGATACTACGAAGGTGGCGAGTTGAAATGGCGCGTTGTTGTTGATGTGCTTCAAGATGACTCTTCAGGTAGCCCATTGACAGACAAAGAGACTGGTGAGTATGTAACAGCATACCCAGACCGTTATATTATTAATGATGGTTCTATCTATCCATATCTCTTCTTTTCAGATGAGACTCGTATGGATGAGCCTGCCTCTAATGTGTGGGATACTGGATATTTGGCAACAGATATTATCAGATCATTCCG
>JAGLDR010000049.1 GCA_023145475.1 bacterium | reverse complement strand
TAATCTGCAGGTGCAGACATTGGGTTTCGCATAATAATTGGTCTGCCCGCCCCGTCCGTGCCGTTTATTAAGATTGATTTTATAGAATCTTTTCCATGATAGAATGGATTAAATATATAACTCACACTTCTCACCAATTCAACTCCCTGCTAAATACAACTCATACTAACAATTTCATCCAATGAAATCAATAGCGAAAAACGCAAAACAGCGACTTTTTTATGATATTCAGGAATTATCGAAAGCAGACGGGGTAATTTCGGTACATTTTAACCTTGTCTTGACAGTCAATCTATATTTTTTATCGTATAAACCCTCAATTTGCAAATTATCAAAAAAGAAGGTATCGTTCACCAGTAAGTGCTTAAGGTCACAACAGAGGAGTTCCCGTAATGAAGATGATATCAAGTCGAGATAAAACGGCATTTATTGATAGTCAGAAAAGTTATTCATACGCTCAGTTAATTGCCAAAATTGGTGATTGGCAAACACAGCTTGAACAAAAAGGGGCAAAACGAGTCCTCATCCTCTCTGAGAACAGAGTCGAATATATATTTGCTCTCTACGGTTCGTGGCTTGCAGGCAGCGAAGTCATTCCTGTTGATGCGCTTTCAACGGTTGATGAAATCAGCTATATTATTTCAGACGCGAGGCCCGACCTGATCATCACCTCAAAACTCCAAGAATCACTCCTAATAGATGCAATAAAAGAGAGCAAAGTTGAGATACCAGTAATGCTGATGGAAAGTGAAATTCCACAAGCAAAAGAGCCAATCACCTCAGTTGAAATCAATGATTTAGAAAAAAATGCAACCATTATCTATACAAGCGGCACAACCGGGTCACCAAAAGGGGTAATACTCTCGTTTGCCAATATGATGAGCAATGTAAAGGCTGTCTCTGAAGATGTCCCCTATTTTACCGATAGAGAGACCGTTTTAATGCTCCTTCCTATTCACCACATTCTCCCGTTGATGGGCACCGTAACTTCACCACTCTACGGCGGCTGCACCATCGCTCTTTCGCCCTCTCTGAAAGGCGAAGATATTATCCACACCTTAGCGGCCCATAAAGTCACCTTAATGGTTGGAGTTCCCCGCCTGTACGAAGTTATTCTACGCGGAATTCTCACAAAGATAGAGGCGAGTGCTATCGCCCGATTTATCTGGCGGCTAGCAGGAAAAATAGAGAGCAGAGCAATCAGAAAGAAACTTTTTTCATCAGTACACAAAAAATTTGGTGGACACATCCGCTGGTTTATCGCAGGTGGCGCAAAGTTAGATATAGAAATAACAAAAGGGTATCAACGACTCGGTTTTGAGATTTTAGAAGGGTATGGAATGAGTGAAACATCGCCAATTATCGCATTCCCTCGACACGACGACTACCGGCTTGGCAGCGTTGGTCAACCTCTGCTCAAAGATTCAGTTCGCATTCAAGATGGTGAAATCTATGTGCGTGGAGCACAGGTAATGAAGGGCTACCTCAACAAACCTGAGGCAACTGCTGAAACATTTGATGGAGAGTGGTTGAAAACAGGCGATTTAGGCTATCTTGATGACGATAATTATCTCTATATTACCGGACGAAAGAAAGAAATTATCATCCTTCCAAGCGGCAAAAATATTCAACCAGAAGAGCTTGAGGGAAAACTTGTTCTTGCACACAATCTCATCTCAGAAGCCGCCATCTTTCTTGATAAAAAACAGCAACTTCACGCCCTCATTGTTCCCGATATGACCGTCGCCGCAGAAAAAGAGATAAAACAGATAAATGACTATATTCGCTGGGAAATACTTGATATTTTCAACCGAAAGTTGCAGCCATACAAACGAATAAACGGATTTACACTGCTAAGTGAACCTCTTCCTCGGACACGCATGCAAAAACTAAAACGATTTTTGCTTCCTGACCTTATTGAGGAGAAGGTGAAAAAGGGGAACACCGCAACAAAACCTGACTCGCCACTCTATGCTGTCATTGCAACTTTTCTAGAAAAAATAGCAGGTGAAAAAATATCGCCAGACGACCATATAGAGGTAGATTTAGGCATTGATAGTCTTGATAGAATGGAGTTGATAGCACTCATTGCAAAAGAGAGCGGAACAACGCTCAGTGATGAGGATATTGCTAACAACCCAACACCAAAAAAGATGGTTGCATTTATAGAAAAGGAAAAAAATCCACACAAAACACAAAAAAAAGATTGGAAAAGAATGCTCCACACCGCAACAATTGAAAATATGCCCTATTCTGGCCTTCCTCAAAAGATGGTTGCCCCTCTCCTCATCGCTGCAGTGCGGCTCTATTTCAAGCTATCATGTGATTGCACTGCACCACCGCACCCAACAAACTCTACTATCTTCGCCTCTAACCACCAGAGTTTTTTAGACGCCCTTTTTATTACAACATTTATGCCAAAAGCTGTATTTTATAAAACCTATTTCTTTGCCAAAGAGAAACATTTCAACAAGCCGTGGAAACGGTGGCTCGGAAAACGAATTAATGTCGTCATTATGAAAAACAATGCCTCCGCAATTGACGCACTAAAAAGCATGGCGTTTGTCCTTCGAAACGGTGGACATGTGATGATTTTTCCCGAAGGTACAAGAACAAGAGATGGCAAGGTGAAAACCTTTAAAAACAGTTTTGCTTTACTCGCTCGCGAGATTGGTGTCCCCATTACACCTATTGCTATTAAAGGTGCTTTTGAAGCCTTTCCTATCCACTCTAAACGCCCCCATTTTCGAGCACCAATAGAAATTTCATTTTTAGATCAAGTCAGGCCAGGAAGTTATACACAGCAAGAGTTAAGTGACGCAGTTAAACGGCGCATAGAACACCATTTAGGATAGAGATTTCCGTCTGTTTTCGCCCTTCGCTATAAATCCAACAGCAGTAAAAATAAGCAGCAGAGCAATCCAATCAAGGAGTTGTGGAAAGTGGCCACCAAACAAAAGAGCAAACAAGAGGGTAGAGACAGTACCAGCGATAAGAGATGTCAGTCGATTAACCAAGCCTGAAAAGGTCGCTGTTCGCCCTTTGAACATAAAAATAAAGACTGAGAAAAAGGCAACAACGCCAAAAGCCATCCCAGCAAGAACACCCAAATACCACCAGCCCTCTCGTGGATTAAAAATCGTATCAACAATGGCAACCTCTCTAAAACCATCAAATCCAAACTGCTTGACAAGCAGCACGACGGTAATAGTTGCAAGAAGAATGAAAGTTGTTGAAGAGAGCTGCTCAATGGCAAAAAACGCCTTATTATTATTCACTTTTGAATCAACTTTTCTGGTATTTTTATAGTAGTTCATAATATAAATCCTAATCGCATATGAAATGATATAAAGCGAAAAGACAACCATAACAGGAATCGATGAAAACATCGACTCTTTCCCATCTTCCTGCTTAAAAAGATTGATAAAAACAGCAGCAAGAGCAAAAACAATTGCAACATTCTCTTCCCAAAGCACACTCTTTTTCAAAATCCCCTGACGAATTTGAATAGAGTCAACAATGCGACTGATAATAATGACAGAGCCACGCATCAAGAGCATCGCAACCATCACAGAAATCCCTTTAAACGAATACATCAAAGTTGTCGTTGGGATAATAATTGCGGTAAAAAAGCCCGATGGAATAATATAGAGAAGCTCTTGTGGCACTGAAAACCCAGCAATCTGCACTCTTTTTAGAGAGTGCAGTTTATACCATCTCAACACAATCACCGTACCCGTCGCAAGAGTCATTCCACCAAAAGTGCTATAGACAAGATTTTCCATACCGGCAAAATGTGGACCATCACTGTATTGAAGAAAATACTTCACCGTGAGTCCCGTAATAACATAAAATGTAAAATACCCAGCACAAAACTGTAACAGTTGGGCGATACTCCCCTCTTTTGCTCTAAACATAATCACCTCGAAATCAGACAAATCGTGGCCACCATTCTATCTGATTCAGAGAAAATCGCAAAAAATTGAAATCGGAGTTACTTATCCATATAATAACGGCACATCTTTTTGTGTGCGTGGAGGTCACTAAAATATGCGAACAATATCAGTTTCCATACTGCTGCTTCTTTTCTACTCACTGTTGGGTGCACAAAACCAAACTGAAGAGTATACGGTTAGTGAGTTAGTCAATATGGCTCTACACAATCGGCCTCTTTTGAAATCCTCATCAGGAGCAGAACAGAAGAGTGAACATTTAAGAAAAGCTGTCCGATCTGCGTATGGACCAACAGTTGTTGCCGATGCTGAACTGATGCTTTTTAACGACGACTATAATATGCAAGTTGTCAGTGATGACCCTCTGAACCTTCCCCATATCGATCCAGACATAAGAGACGCAATTGTTGAGGGATTGCAAACACTTATCAAACCTCTTCCTGTGAGAGATCAATTTGTGTTTCACGCAGGCGTTACGGTAATGCAACCACTAACCAGAATATATACAATTTATCAACAAGATAAAGCACTTGAACATCTATCCGTTCATACAAAAACCAGAAGAATAATTCTAAAAAGAGCCATTACCTATAATGTTACACTCGCCGCACTTGCTGTTTTAGAGGCGGAGGAGTTGGTAAAAATTGCAGGGAATTCTGTCAGCTCACTCAAAGCAATTGCCATCAAAACACGCAGCCTTGTCTCGGCGGGAAGTGTTGGAGAATTTGTTGCACTTGAAGCAGAGTCAGCACTCGCTATCGCAACAGCAGAAGCAGAAAAGGCAAAAAATATTCATGCAGTTGCTTCAGCCGTTCTTGCCCGCACTGTCGGGGCAAAAGCACTAACAATCAGTACTGTAAAACCGATAACAGCAGATCCTCCAGCTCCGCCACTAAGCCTTGTACAGAGTAGCGAATACGCGGCAACACATTTTCCAGAACTCAAAATGTTCCAATCAACACGAACATCTTCACAACACAAGGCAAAAGCTATACGCTCAAACATGTTTCCTCACATAAACCTTGTTGCACACTATGACTTTCGTAAAAATATCTATCTCGTGCCAGAAAACGAATTTTCTGTTGGTCTCAATGCCTCATGGGAGCTCCTCAGCTGGGGAAGAAGGTACCATCTGGCAAAAGCAGCGGAAAGCAGTGGTAAAATTTCAGAACTCAACAGAGATGAAGCAATTTCACTTGCCAAAACTGGAGCATATACAGCCTGGTTGCAACTCAATTCGACTCCGTCACAAATTGCGTCACTCAAAAGTGCAGTAGCCGCAGCCGAAGCATCATTCAAAGCACATCAAGCCCGTTTTGATGCAGGAGAAGGGGTAATGACAGAGCTCATTCTTGCCCATAATAGACTCCAAACAACCAAAGCACTTGCCACCCAAACCCGCTACCAAGGATGGCGAAACTTTGTAACATTAAAAATGAAATTAGGTAATGGATATTCTCCTATGATTGATAACTCCGATTATAATCGTAAATAGAAAGGTATATCGTATGAAAAAAAGAATCATTTTTTTAGCACTGATGGCACTTTTGGTCGGTTGCACCAACTCGCAATCTTTACAAAAAACAACAATCACTGGTTTAGTCAACGCAAAAGAGGCGGATGTTGTTCCTATGCTCCCCGGACGAGTAG
>JAGLDR010000048.1 GCA_023145475.1 bacterium | reverse complement strand
TGCCTGGTGATAATGTTACAATTAAAGTTGAGTTGATAGCCCCAATTGCTATGGACGAGGGACTTCGATTTGCTATTAGAGAAGGCGGTCGTACCGTTGGATCTGGTGTTGTATCTAAGATTGTTGAGTAGAGTTTTTAATTTTGAGGTGTTACTGTGAGTGATAAAATTAGAATCAAGTTGAAAGCGTTTGATCACAAGATTCTTGATCAATCTGTTGGTGAGATTATTGATACAGTCAGAAAGACTGGCGCAAAAATCGCGGGACCAATTCCGTTGCCAACAAAGATTCATAAGTATACGGTTCTTCGTTCACCACATGTGAACAAGAAGTCGCGGGAGCAGTTTGAAATGAGAATACATCGTAGAATCTTGGATATACTCAATCCAACGAATCAGACGATGGATGAGCTGATGAAGACAGATTTGTCAGCTGGGGTCGAGATCGAGATTAAGACCTACTAGTTTAATTAATTTATGTGTTTTATCATCTACCTGAGTAGAGAGGGATGACATGGTTGCAGGACTCATAGGAAAGAAAGTTGGGATGACTCAAATCTTTAACGAGCAGGGGCGAGTTGTACCTGTTACCGTTATAGAAGCAGGGCCATGCTATATAGTACAAAAGAAAGAGTCAGAGAAAGATGGCTACAATGCTGTTCAAATCGGATTCGGTAAAAAAGAGCGTCACATGACGAAGCCAGAGCTCGGTCACTTTAAAGCATCTGCACAAGGTGTTTTTAGGAGATTAAAAGAGTTTAGAGTTTCTGAAGAAGAGCTCAAAAGTCACACACTGGGAGAGGAGATTTCGGTCTCTATCTTTACTGCGGGCGAAAAGGTCAAAGTTACTGGTCGCACAAAAGGTCGTGGTTTTGCCGGTGTTATGAAGCGATGGAACTTTAGTGGTGGTCGTTCAACTCACGGCTCAAAGTTTCACCGAGGCACGGGTTCTATTGGACAGTGTGTTAATCCGGGTAAAGTTTGGAAGAACAAGAAGATGCCAGGTCACTATGGTAACGAACAAGTTACTGTTAAGGGACTTGAGATTGTCAGAGTTTCTCCTGAGCAAAATATACTTATGGTGAAAGGTGCCGTACCAGGCGCTCCCGGTGGATTGGTTTACATTAAGAAGTAAGTGGAGATACACAATGCCAGTTGTAGATGTATTTGACAGAAGCAAAAGCAAAGTCGGTGACATTGAGTTAAACGACGCAATTTTTGCCATTAATTTCGAAGATAAGCAGATTGTTTTTTCTGAAGTTGTGAAGATGCAGATGGCCGCATGGCGTCGCGGAACACACTCGACAAAAACATATGCTACAATTTCCGGTGGCGGTGTAAAGCCTTGGAAACAAAAAGGAACCGGTCGTGCAAGACGCGGAACATTGCGTGCATCGACTCTGAGAGGTGGAGCGCCAGCATTTGGTCCTCAGCCACGAGATTACAGCTATACTGTACCAAAGAAGAAAAGACGCCTAGCGTTGAAAGCTGTATTCTCAGAACGCCTTGCTTCAGAGCAACTCTTTGTTATTAAAGAGTTCGGTTTTAGTGAAGTTAAGACTAAAGAGGCTCGCGCGATGCTTCAGGGAACTTGGAATTTGAATGATGCAGTTATCATCGGTGGCGACAAAGAGGAGAATTTCATCCTCAGCCTCCGCAACTTGAAAGAGTATCTCTTTCTGCATGTCAGCCAAGTTAATGTATATGATATTGCTGCATACAAAAATGTTATATTGACTGAAGATGCAGTGAAAGAGCTTAACGAGGTGCTTGTAAAATGAGTAAAATACAGTTTTACGATGTAATCAAACGCCCACTGATGACTGAAAAGTCTTCAATGTACGAAGAGGCTGGAGCAACAGTTTACCTTTTTGAGGTAGCTATCAAGTCTACAAAAGATGTGATCAAGCAAGCTGTTGAAGCACTCTTTGATGTACATGTCAAAGCGGTAAATACCGTTATTGTTCGTGGAAAGTCAAAAAGAGTTGGTAAAGTTTTGGGCAAGCGCTCAAACTGGAAGAAGGCATATGTTACCTTGAAAGAAGGCGACAGTATTAATTTCGTAGATGGAATGTAATTAACCAGGAGAGAATGTTATGGGTATTAAGATATTCAAACCGACTTCACCGGGTCGCCGGAACATGTCAGCAAGTGATTTTGCTGAAATTACGAAGTCAACACCCGAGAAATCTCTTATCGAACCGCTTAAAAGAAAAGGTGGAAGGAACAACAACGGTCGTATCACCAGCAGACACAAAGGTGGTGGACACAAGAAGATGTACCGCATCATTGATTTTAAGAGAGATAAGTACGATATTCCCGGCAAAGTAGCCGCAATCGAGTATGATCCTAACAGAAACGCTCGTATTGCACTTATTTTTTATGCAGATGGCGAAAAACGCTATATCATCGCTCCTGATAAAGTTGGTGTTGGTGCTGAAATTATTAGTGTAAAGAAAGACGATGCAGATATTAAGCCAGGCAACGCAATGACTCTTCGCTCTGTTCCTGTTGGTACTTTCATTCACAATGTTGAATTGAAAATAGGCAAGGGTGGACAGATAGCCAGAGCAGCAGCTTCAGGCGTGCAGGTTCTCGGAAAAGAGGGCGAATATGCAACAGTTAGAATGCCTTCTGGTGAGATTCGTATGATTCACCTTGAGTGTCGCGCAACTATTGGCCAAGTAGGAAACCAGAAGATTTCCAATATCAAAATTGGTAAAGCTGGTAAGTCTCGTTGGTTAGGAAAGCGTCCAAAAGTCAGAGGTGTTGTTATGAACCCAATCGATCACCCTCACGGTGGTGGTGAAGGAAAAACCTCTGGTGGTCGTCACCCGGTTACTCCTTGGGGACAACCTACAAAAGGAAAGAGAACAAGAAGCAATCGTCGTACCGATGCTTTCATTGTTCGTAGACGCGGTTCCAAATAATGAATTTTAGTAATTGTATGTCTGAGTGGAGGATATAGTGTCCCGATCAATTAAAAAAGGCCCATTTATAGATGCATATTTGTGGAAGAAGGTCATAAAGGCTATTGATAATGGCGACAAGAAGCCAATCAAAACATGGTCACGCCGTTCAACTATTATTCCTGAAATGGTTGGTCTGACTTTTGCTGTTCATAACGGTCAAAAGTTTATTCCAGTGTTTATATCAGAGGACATGGTTGGGTTCAAACTTGGAGAGTTTTCTCCAACAAGAATTTTCCGGTCCCATGCAGGTAGAAAATAGTTGCATAAATGGCAATTGTTCATACAATCATGCCCACTCATTTTTGAGTGGTCGTAGCTCGTAGGAGATAGATATGAAGGGCAAGACAGTAAAGGCAACGCTAAGGCATTTTAGAATGTCCCCGCGTCGTGTAAGAGAGATTGCTGACATTGTTCGAGGTAAAGGTGCTGAAGAAGCTCGCAATATCCTTGAATTTACTGGCAGAAAATCAGCTGTAGCAATGAAGAAATTACTTGATAGTGCGTTAGCTAATGCAGAGAACAATCACAATATGGATCCTGATGCTTTATACATCAAATCTGTTTATGTTGATGAGGGTCCCTCTTGGAAACGCTTTATTCCCCGTGCACAGGGGAGGGCGGCTCGTATAATTAAAAGGACGAGTCACATTACTATTGAACTTGACGAAATAAAAGATTGACTCGATAGGAGGTAGATTAGTGGGACAGAAAGTTAATCCCATCGGATTGCGTTTGGGTATTACTCGAACATGGGACTCTGTATGGTTTAGTCAGCGCAACTATAGCAAGTGGCTACATGAAGATCTTAACATTAAGAAACAGGTTAAGAAAGAGTTTTATCAAGCAGGTATTGCAGGAATGGATATTGAGCGTTCAGGCGAAAGTTTGAAACTGATTATTCATACCGCAAAAGCTGGAATGGTCGTAGGCCGTAAAGGTGTCGGTATCGAAAGAATCAAAAAGATTGTTGGTTCTATAGCTAAGGACGCTAAAGAAATTTTTGTTCAACCTGTGGATGTTAAAAAGCCTGATTTGAATGCACAACTTGTTGCTGAGAATATTGCTGATCAACTAGAGCGACGCGCACATTTTCGTCGTGCTATGAAGAGAGCAATTGGTTCTGCAATGAAGGGTGGAGTTGAAGGCATTAAGGTTCAGCTTTCTGGCCGTTTAGGTGGTGCAGAAATGAGTAGAGTTGAACGATACCACGAAGGAAGAACACCACTGCATACACTGAGAACAAACATAGAGTACGGGACAGCTACGGCGAGAACTACCTATGGTGCAATCGGCGTAAAAGTATGGGTTTCTCGTGGGGAAGTTTCCACAAAGAATGAAACCAGAAACAATTTTGGTAAAAGAAGAGGATAGGTACCGACAATGTTGATGCCCAATAAAGTAAAGCATAGAAAAGTACAGAAAGGGAAAAGAAAAGGCATAGCAACATCCTGTAACTCTATTGATTTTGGTGAATATGCACTGAAAGCAATGGAAAACGGATGGATTAATAGTCGCCAGATTGAAGCTGCTCGTATTGCTATTATGCGTGCGGTAAAAAGAGGCGGAAGGCTTTGGATTCGTATTTTTCCTGACAAACCACTTACCAAAAAACCTCTTGAGGTTAGAATGGGAAAGGGTAAAGGAAACCCAGAAGAGTGGGTTGCAGTTATTAAACCAGGAAGAATTTTGTTTGAGTTGGGCGATACTGATATTGATGCAGCAAAAGAGGCCTTCAGGCTTGCTGGTCACAAGTTGCCACTCAAAGCAAAATTTATTGCGAGGGGAGATGAGCTGAGATGAAAGCACAAGATTTCAGAGATAGTACAGCCGCAGAGTTGCGTGAGAAGCTCGTAGAGTTAAAAGAGGAACAGTTCAATTTGAAAATGCAACTGAGCCTTGGACAACTTGAGTCAAATCAGCGTATACAGGCAGTGAGACGAGATATCGCACGATTGATGACAGTCATCGGCGAAAAGAAAGTTGTGAAAGAGGTATAATTGATGAGTGAAACAAAAAGAATACGCAAGACTCTTGTCGGACGAATTGTTACTGATACAGCAGACAAAACAGTCTCTGTACAGGTAAAAAGATCGTACCGTCACAGACTCTACAAAAAGACAATCACCGCAAGCAAAAACTATCTTGCACACGATGAGAAGAATGAGTATAAAATCGGTGAAGTTGTTAAGATTGAAGAGTGTGCTCCTTTGAGTAAGCGCAAGACATGGTTTGTTAAAGAGCGTGTCGCAACAGGGAGAAAATCATGATTCAAGAAATGACGAGACTGCAAGTTGCAGATAATTCCGGTGCCCGTGAAGTACAAGTCATCAAGGTATATGGCGGATCAAAGAGACGCTATGCCTCTGTTGGCGATGTTATTGTTGTTTCAGTGAAAGATGCTGAACCTCGTGGCAAAGTAAAAAAAGGTGAAGTAAAGAAGGCAGTCATTGTACGTCAAGCGAAAGAGATTCGACGTGACGACGGTAGTTATATCAGATTTGATGAAAATGCCGTTGTAATGATAGATGACTATTATGAACCCATTGGAACCCGTGTATTTGGTCCAGTGTCACGAGAGTTGCGCGTGAAAGGATTTATGAAAATCGTTTCTCTTGCACCCGAAGTTCTGTAGGAGAGGGTATCATGAAAAAGATGGCAAACATCAAGAAAGGTGATATGGTAAAGATACTTGTTGGCAAAGATAAAGGCAAAACAGGTAAGATTTTACGCGTTGTCACTGAGACAGAAAAAGTGGTAGTTGAGGGTGTAAATATTTATAAAAAGCATCAAAAACAAACACAAACAAAAGAGGCTGGAATCGTTGAAAAGGCAATGCCTATTCACATTTCAAATGTACAACCTATCAATCCTAAAAGTGGTGAGCCAACGCGCTTCCGCAGAAAAGAGATAGATGGTACTCGTGTTAGAGTTGATAAGAAGACCGGAGAGGTCGTTGATTAACGGAGCTTGTAATGAGTGAGAAGTATGTAAGTAGACTCAAGACGCGCTATATGGATGAGATAAAGCCACAACTTATGAAAGAGTTGGGTATTACTAATCCGATGGCTGCGCCGAAAATAGAGAAAGTTGTTGTGAATATGGGTGTTGGTGAGGCGATAGTCAACAAAAAAGTGTTGGAAGATGCCTATGCAGAGCTGACAGCTATTACAGGTCAAAAACCTGTTATCAACAAATCTCGTAAGGCGATTGCGACATTTAAGTTGAGAGAAGATACTCCAATCGGCACAAGTGTTATCTTGCGCAATGATAAGGCGTATGACTTTTTAGATCGACTTATTAATGTAGCTCTTCCCCGTGTAAAGGATTTTCATGGTATTTCAGGAAAATCTTTTGACGGTCGCGGAAATTATACTCTTGGAATTAAAGATTTTCTTATCTTTCCTGAGATTGATTTCAACAAAGTTGATAAGACAAAGGGATTTAATGTTACTATCGTTACTTCGGCAACAAACGACCAGGATGCAAAGGTACTCCTTAAGTTGTTTGGAATGCCGTTTAACAGTTAAAAGTAGGAGGATAGGTTTTGGCAAAGACAAGCTTGCGCATTAAAGCACAGAGAAAGCCTAAGTTTAAGGTTAGAGGATACAGCCGTTGTCCATTGTGCGGGAGACCTCGTGGCTATCTGAGAAGATTCGATATGTGTAGAATCTGTTTTAGAAAACTTGCTAATGAAGGGCAAATCCCTGGCGTAACTAAATCAAGTTGGTAGAGAGGAACAACCATGACAATGAATGATTTGATTTCTAATTATCTGACACGAGTCCGTAATGCCTATTTGGCTGGACACGAGAATGTCAGTGATATTCCCTCCTCAAAAGTTCTTGAGGAAATCTCACGCGTTTTGCAAGAAGCTGGTTATATCCAAGCTTTCCGCGTGATTGAAGTAAATGACCGCAAGACACTTTCGGTTGATTTGAAATATCATAATAACAAGAGCGTTATCACGCGTCTTGAAAGAGTCAGCAAGCTTGGACGTAGAGTCTATTCTGGCGCCGATGATATTCCTTATGTAAAAGAGGGTCTTGGTGTAGCGATTGTAACAACAAATCGCGGTGTAATGACTGACGCTCAGGCTCGCAAATTGCGTGTTGGTGGCGAAATTATCTGTCAAGTTTGGTAACGGAGAAGAATAATGTCCAGAGTAGGAAAAGAGCCGATTGTTTTTGACAGCAGTGTTACCATAACACTCGATGGGTCACTAATTACGGTAAAAGGGCCTAAAGGCCAGTTAGAGCGACAAGTGCATCCAGCAGTTGGCGTTACTATTGAAGGTAACACACTTACCGTTACCAGAAAAAATGAAGAGAGAGAATCTCGCGCATTGCACGGGACTTTCAGAGCTTTAATCAATAATATGATCATTGGTGTTTCAAAAGGATTTGTAAAAGTTCTTGTAGTAAAGGGCACTGGTTATAAGTTTGAGTTAAAAGGCAAAAAAATTGGATTCGCTTTAGGTTTTTCTCATCCCGTTGAGATGGAAATACCTAAGGAGATTTCTGCAGAAGTGAACAAGACAAATACCGAGCTTACTTTGACTTCTTATGATAATGAGGAGCTTGGCAATTTTGCAGCGGTGATAAAGCGTTTGCGACCAGTTGAGCCTTATAAAGGGAAGGGTATCTCCTACCAAGGTGAAGTTATTCGTAGAAAAGCTGGCAAGGCTGCTGGTAAATAAGCTGAGGAGGCTGAGTAATGAGTAAGAGCGGAAAGATTCAAAAAAGAATGAAGAGAAAACGGAGTATTAGAAAGAAAATCTCCGGGACAGCTTCTATTCCAAGGATGACAGTTTTTAGAAGCAGTCGTCATATATATGCACAAGTTATTGATGATGTAACAGGAACAACATTAGTTTCTGCATCTACAATGGCAAAAGACTTTAAGTCTCCAGAAGATGGTGACAAAAAAGCTCGTGCCAAGATGATTGGCGAGATGGTTGCCTTGAGATGTAAAGAGAAGGGAATTGAGAAAGTTGTGTTTGATCGCAATGGTTTCCTTTTTCATGGCAGAATAAAAATTTTGGCCGACGAGGCGAGAGCCAAGGGTCTCACTTTTTAACAACGGGAGATGTTGATGAGAGAAAAGAACAGAAAAGTCAACGACTTACCTGAGCTTGATGAAAAATTGGTATATGTAAACAGAGTTACTAAAGTTGTCAAAGGTGGTAAGAATTTTTCTTTTGCTGCATTGATGGTTGTTGGTGACGGTAAAGGAAATGTTGGTCTCGGATTGGGTAAAGCCCGCGAAGTTCCCGAAGCCATTAGAAAAGGTGTAGCTCGTGCACGCAAAAGTATGGTTAGCATTAGGCTTGTAAACGGCACAGTTCCTCATGAACTGTTAGGCGTATATGGAGCAGGAAAAGTTTTCTTGCGCCCTGCATCACACGGTACTGGTGTTATTGCTGGTTCTGCTGTTCGTGCAGTACTTGAGGTTGCTGGTGTAACTGATATTTTGAGCAAGAGTATCGGATCAAACAATCCTCACAATATGGCAAAAGCGACACTGAGTGCTTTGTTGCAGATGGAAGATGTTGCATCTGTCTCTGAGAAGAGAAATGTTGAGGTTACAGATTATCAGCTGAAAGATAAGGAGTAGTCATGTATTTGCATAAATTAGAAAAACCGAAAGGTTTAAAAGGAAAAAAGCGTATTGGTCGTGGTGATGCTTCTGGTTGGGGCAAAACTTCAGGTAGAGGAGATAAAGGTCAAAAGTCTCGCTCCGGTGGCGGTGTTCGTCGCGGGTTTGAGGGTGGAACTATGCCTCTTAATAGACGATTGCCAAAACGCGGCTTTAGCAATCAAAAGTTTGCTGATAAAAAAGCTGAAATTAATATTAGATACATCGATAGTTTTGAAGATGGCAGCACTATTGGACCAGAAGAGTTCATAGCAGCTGAGCTTTGTGCTCCCGATGTTATCAAAATAAAGATTATTGGTACAACTAAGTTGACAAAAGCGATCACAGTAAAGGCTCACGCTTTCACTAAGGGTGCTGCTCAATCTATAAAAGACGCTAAAGGTACGCCACTAACGATTTCTAAAGAATCTATAAGAGACACTAACGCTACGGCAGAGGAGATTAGTCTTGATAAGTAGAGTACTCAGAGATATTTTTAAGATTCCCGATTTACGAGAGAGAATTATATTCACCTTGTTTATGTTGGCTATCTACCGGCTCGGTATTTTTGTAACCGCACCTGGTGTTGATCGTGCAATTATGGGCAAGATTATGAATGTCAGTGGCAATGGAACACTTCTTGGACTATTTAATATGTTCTCTGGTGGTGCCTTGCGTCAGCTCTCTATCTTTGCTTTGGGAATTATGCCCTACATCAGTGCATCGATTATTATGTCGTTGCTTGCTGTGGTTGTTCCAAAAATTGGTGAACTGCAAAAAGAAGGTGACGTAGGTCAGCGGATTATTACGCAGTATACTCGCTATGGAACAGTCGTTCTTTGTATATTCCAGGGCTTTATGATGGCTCGTTTTCTTGAAGGATTACAGGGTCCTGCTGGCGAAGTAGTTGTTTCTACTCCAGGATGGCCATTCCGCATTATGACAGTTGTTACCCTTACAACGGGAACACTCTTTCTTATGTGGTTAGGTGAGCAGATAACAGATAGAGGCATTGGTAACGGCATATCCCTTATCATTTTTGCATCAATCGTTTCTCGTTTTCCTGAGATGTTTTTCCAGATGGGAAAATACCTTAAAGAGGGCATGGTTAAACCTTTTGACTTGGTTATCTTCTTGCTCGTTCTTGGCGGAACCTTTGCGCTCATCGTATTTGTAGAGAGTGCTCAGAGGAGGATTCCTGTACAGTATGCTCGGCGTGTAGGTGGTGGTAAAGAGATTCAAAACAGCCATCTTCCACTCAAGATTAATACAGCAGGCGTTATTCCACCAATTTTTGCAAGTGCACTTTTGGTGTTTCCTGCAACAATGAGTCAGTTTTTTGATGCTGATTTGCTTGGACCGTTGCAGGCAATGTTGCGTCCTGGTGGATGGCTCTATCGTTTACTCTATATTGCATTGATAGTATTTTTTGCATTCTTTTATACATTTGTTCAGTTTAAGACAGATGATGTTGCAGAAAACTTGAATAAGTCAGGTGGATACATTCCAGGGATTCGTCCAGGGAAAGAGACGATAGCATACATTAATCTGGTACTGAGTCGCATCACTTTTGGTGGAGCGATTTATTTGACAATGGTTGCAATGCTTCCTGATCTTTTGAGAAATCAGATGGGGCTCCCTTTTTACATGGGTGGAACATCACTTCTCATTGTTGTTGGTGTTGCTATGGATATGTCATCACAGATTGAGTCCTACCTTATCAACAATAACTATGACGGATTCTCCATCGGTAGCGGTGGCAGAAGCATCAGAGTTAAAGGGCGACAGGGATAGTGAATAGCATGTTTTTCACCACAATATACGCAGAAACAGCAGAACTGAGCGATTCTGATTTTGTGTGTGGAAACAGTGACTTGGACAGTTGTTGTTCATTATTCTTGAATAACAGGCGGTTGTGTGTAAAGTCTTTTAAGTTTTTTGAGAAGGGTGAGTATTAGATGGCAAAAGAAGAAGGAATCGTAGTCGATGGTAACATCGTTGAAACTTTGCCTAATGCAATGTTTCGTGTTGAGTTAGATAACGGTCACAAAGTGTTGGCACATGTGTCCGGTAAGATGCGGAAGTACTTTATCCGTATTCTACCTGGAGATAGAGTCCAAGTAGAGCTTTCACCGTACGACTTGACAAGAGGCCGCATTACTCATCGTATGAAGAAAGGACAGAAATAGGGAGATTGATATGAAAGTAAGAGCGTCAGTAAAGAAAATGTGTAGTAAGTGCAAAATAATCAAAAGGCACGGTGTTGTGCGTGTGATTTGTGAGAATCCCAAGCATAAGCAGAGACAAGGTTAATAGTTGAACACTTTTGAATCGGATGGAGGTGTAGTTTGGTTCGTATAGCTGGTGTGGATTTGCCTCGAAACAAGCGTCTAGAAATAGCGCTTACCTATATTTATGGTATTGGCAGAACAAGCGCACAGGAAATTGTCGAAAAGGCAAAGATTCCTGCAAATACAAAAACAGATGCTCTTGACGAGCAATCTGCGATTAAAGTTAGAGAAGTAATTGATGCTGATTATCTTGTTGAAGGTGATTTGAGAAAAGATGTGGTAATGAACATCAAGAGACTTATGGATCTAGGTAATTATCGTGGCCGTCGCCATAGAAGAGGATTACCTGTTCGTGGACAGCGTACTAGCACCAATGCTCGTACGAGAAAAGGTCCAAAGCGTAATCTTATGAAGAAAAAGTAGGGAGAGTGGTGAATGGCACCTGAAAGAAAGAAAAAAGTTCGCAAGAATATTCAAACAGGACTTGTATACATTCAATGTAGTTTTAATAATACTATTATTACAATTACGGATGTTAGCGGAAATGTTTTGAGTTGGTCGAGCGCAGGATTGAAAGGCTTTAGAGGCTCTAAAAAGAGTACTCCCTATGCAGCTCAAATGGCGGCAGAGGATGCTGGAGAAAAGGCAAAAAGCTATGGCTTAAGAACAGTAAGTGTCTATTTGAAAGGCCCTGGAAGTGGTCGCGAAGCGGCTGTCCGTGGTTTGGCAAATGTTGGTTTTAATGTAACGCTTTTGAGGGATATTACTCCGGTTCCACATAACGGATGTCGCCCCAAAAAGCGTAGAAGAGTATAGTTTTATTCGCCCAGAAGCGTAAACTTATTCGCAAAAGAAGGAGGAAGCTTTGGCAAGGTCTGAAGAAGCAAAATGTAGAATTTGTAGAAGAGAGGGTGTAAAGCTCTTTTTAAAAGGTGACAGATGTCACTCTGACAAGTGTGCTTTCGAGCGTAAGCCGTATGCACCAGGTCAGCACGGAAGAGACAGAAAAAGAGAGACAGAGTACCGTTTGCAGTTGCGTGAAAAGCAAAAAGTAAAAGCAACATACGGTATGCTGGAAAAACAATTTAGAATTTTTTACCATCGCTCTGATATCAAAAGAGGCGCGACAGGTGAGAATTTGTTAAGTATGCTTGAAAGTAGACTTGATAATGTTGTTTTTCGTCTTGGATTGGTTGCAAGCCGAACACAAGCTCGTCAGTTGATCAATCATCGCCACTTTACCGTTAACGGCATCGTGACAGATATTGCGTCTTTTATTGTAAGCGAAAATGATGAAATTCAAGTTCGTGAGAAAAGTCGTGTGAAAGCTGTCTTTAAAGATTCAGTTGAAGAGGCAGGGAATCGCGTAGAAATTCCTTCATGGCTTGAGCTGACCAAAGATGAGTTTAAGGGAAAAGTGTTGAGAACACCTGAAAGGGAAGATATTGTTGATGACATCAAAGAGCATCTCATAGTTGAGCTCTACTCGAAATAATTAAGGGGGATAATTAATGTATCACGCTAATTGGAAAACCTTGATCATGCCGAGAGATGTTAAAATTGTTGATCAAAGTGACAATGGAGACTATGCCCGGTTTGTTTGTGAGCCTTTAATGAAGGGCTACGGAATAACACTTGGTAATGGTCTGCGTAGAATTTTGCTCTCTTCATTGCGCGGAACAGCTGTTGTTGCGATAAAGATGAAGGGTGTTGAGCATGAGTTTTCAGCTCTTCCTGGCGTACGCCAAGATGTTGTAAATGTCATACTCAATCTTAAGCAAGTAAGATTTACCGCGACAGAAGATAAAGAGCACCACCTCGTTATTAAAAAATCAGGTAAGGGCACTATTACAGCAGCCGATATCGTAGAGACAAACTTGTTGAAAGTTCTCAATAAGGATTTGGTAATCGCTGAATTAGATGACGAAGCAGATTTTGAACTTGAAATGCTGGTACGAAGCGGCCGTGGTTATGTGCCGTCAGAAGAGTGGGCAGCAGATGAATTTTCAGAAGGTTTTATCCCGATTGATAGTTTTTTCTCGCCTGTTCGTCGTGTTGATTTTAAAGTTACACGAGCTCGTGTTAAAAACAACTTCAACTTTGATAAGTTGGCGTTAGACATCGCAACAGATGGCTCACTTGATCCAAGAGATGCCCTCTCATACGCTGCAATGATTTTGCGTGAGCATACAAAGTTTCTTATCAACTTTTCGATTGATGAAAATGTTGCAGAGCTTGGCAGTGAAATGGGTGAAGAGGTTAATTGGAACCTCTATAAGACAATTGATGATTTAGATCTCAGTGTCCGCTCACACAACTGCTTGAAAAATGCTAACATTATCTATGTTGGTGAGCTGGTGAAACGAGCTGAAGGCGATATGTTGAAAACAAAGAATTTTGGCCGTAAATCTCTTAATGAGATTAAATTGCTGCTCAAAGACATGAGCTTAGCTTTCGGCATGGAAATTGAGAATTTTCCTGATCAAAAAGTTCTTGAACAGATAGAAAAGAAAGGGAGTAAATAATGAGACATCGAAAGTCGGGTCGTAGACTCAATAGAAACAGTTCTCATCGTGCAGCTATGATGGCAAATATGTTGTGTTCATTGGTAAAACACGAGAGAATTACAACAACACTTGGCCGTGCGAAAGAGCTGAAGATTGTTGCAGAAAAGATGATAACACTTGCAAAACGCAACACAACATCATCTATTACAAGTATGACAAAAGTTGTTCGTGCAGAGCGAGAAATTATTATTACAAAACTGCTTAAAGAGCTTGCACCTCGTTATGCTAACAGAAATGGTGGGTATACACGCATCATCAAGTTGGGCGTAAGACGCGGTGACGGTGCTGATACAGCAATTATTGAATATCTTCCAGAGTCTGAAGGCGTTTCTGTTCCAAAAGCACAAGCTGCTCCAGTTGTTGAAGAAGCTCCTGTTGTTGAAGCCACACCAGTTGTCGAAGAGACACCTGTTGTTGAGGAAACACCAGTAGTCGAAGAAGCTCCTGTTGTTGAAGCTGCACCAGTTGTCGAAGAGACACCAGTTGCAGAAGAAGCACCAGTAGTCGAAGAGAAAAAGGAAGAAGAAGAGAAGTAAATTCTCTACTTGTATATTGTGAAGGGCGCGATTTTATCGCGCCCTTTTTTTTTGCATAATCCGTTGATCGGGAGGTGTCAAACCGACGCACAAATAGTGCATCGGAATTACCCCGTCCCTGGGGATTTTTAATTACTAATTCATTTAGAAATTAATAGTGATACTTTCTTGAGTCGGTTTGATTTTACGGTAGACAACACCAGCCGCGTCAAGCATTCTTTTTGATGCCTTTACCGCCGGACTGTCTGCGTATTTATCTGAAAGATAGACAATTTCAATAATTCCTGATTGAATAATTGCCTTCGCGCACTCATTGCATGGGAAGAGTGCCACAAAGATGGTGCAGTTCTGCAACTGTTTTGTTGAGTTCAAAATTGCGTTCAGTTCAGCATGAACAACAAATGGGTACTTAGTCTCAAGAAAGTCGCCTTCTCGGCTCCACGGGAGTGCGTCGTCGCTACAACCAGTAGGAAACCCATTGTATCCAACGCCCACGATTCTTTTGTTCTGCGAGACGATACAGGCACCAACTTGCGTACTAGGGTCCTTGCTTCTTTGCGCACTCAACAGTGCAACGCCCATAAAGTAATCATCCCATGAAAGATATGATTCTCTTTTTTCTGTCATTTGGAATGCCTATTTTTTTATTACAGTAGTTTTTGAAGTTGGTCTTGAGATAACTTTTGCTGCCGGAGCTGCTTTTGGGTTGATATCAATCAATTCAACTTCAAATTTGATAGCTTGGCCAGGACCAATGACTTTGCCTGCACCCTTTTTGCCATAGGCTAAATCAGAAGGAATCCAGAATTCATATTTTGCACCTTTTTTCATAAAAGGAATACCAATTTGCCATCCTTTTACCATTCTGTTGAGTGGGAATGTTGCTGGTTTTCCTCTTTTATAGGAGCTATCAAACTCTTTTCCGTCGGGGAGAGTTCCTCTGTACTGAACAACAACAGTATCTTTTACTGTTGGAGATGCGCCTTTTCCAGCTTTTACGACTTTATAAAGAAGTCCGCTTTCATCTGCTTTAATGCCTGGTTTTGCCTTAATCTCTGCAAGCCATTTTTTTGAGGCAATGTCATTCTTAAGATGCTCTTCCATCATTTTTTTACTCTTATCTTTTGTCATGCGCTCTTGCAAACTAGTAAAGATTTTGCGAATTGCTGCTTCGTCTAAAAGCCCTTTGTGCGTGAGGCCATCTTGAAATGCTTGCCAATAGATTTTCTTGTCAAGCTCAAAAAAGTCATGGTTAAAGGTGTTGCCCAGTTGGTATCCAAGAGCATAACTGACCTTTTGATCAGCGGTTTTCAGCTGTTCAACAGTCAATGGTTTGGTGTCGGTTTCTGAAGTGCCAGCTTGTTGCTTTGGCGAACAAGCAAAAATCATTGCAACTGCAATGGAAAGGAATAGTAACTTTTTCATCGAAATCCTCCTGAAAAATAGTCTGCCATTTCTATACTACCATCAACGAGCTGTGTCAAATTTTTATCTGCGTGACGGTTGATTTGGTCTATTTTTAAATCAATATCCAACTCCAGCTGCCTTTACATTGTCGGGATCAAATGCGTGACACGGTGTAACAGCGTATACCATCTTGCATTTTGGGCAATGATCTTCAAATGTTGTCATGGTAAAGAGCTCTGTGCAATTTTCACAGGTCATTTGTAGTGGCATTGGCATTGGTTGTGCTGCAAACCCCATCATTCTTACTTTATCAACTGCATCTTTTCCTGAGCTAAATGATCCTGTACATCCACCGTGCATGGTATCCTCCTTTTTTAATGTTAATTGGAAGGTATCAAGTCGTCGCACAGGTAGTGCAACGGCATGACACCGTTCCTTTTTACTCCGTTCTTACAGCTCCCATTTTCAAGGGGAGCTGTCAGCTTGCTGACTGAGGGGTTATAGTTGCAGGCAAAATCTCTCCTGCCCGTAGTTTCTTTCTCATTCCTTGAATTATTTCATCCATCTTTTCAAGCTCTATCAGCAACTTTTTCTCTTCAGGCGAAGTAACAATAACTTTATCTATTCCACCATTTTTGATGATAATTCGTCTGTCGCCCATCAGTGCTAAAATCGGGTCATGCGTTGCCATCAGTACAATTTTTTCTTCACCCACGAGAACACCGAGAGCTTTCTTTCTATCAATTCCCGCATTTTCAATCTCATCAATAAGGACAATTGGCGAAGAGCTGAGAATTGCGGTATCTGAAATCATAAGTGCCCGAGACTGCCCACCAGAAAGAGAGGTAATCGGCGTATCAATATCAAATTTCTCGCCAGCCAGATTGTTTGCCTGTTCGATGATTTTCCCAATCACCTCTTCAACATTCTCGACTAATCGGCTTTTAGCGTGCAATTCTAAAAACTCTTTTACCGTCAAATCCATAACAAAATTCATGTTTTGAGAGAGCTGAGCAACCAGCTTATTGCCTGCAGAGAAGCGCCATTTTTTATCGGGTTTTTCACCATTAATCAAGATTGAGCGACCTGTTGGAGTGTCACCTTGTGCTGTCCACTCAATATCGGCAAGAAGTCTGCTTTTTCCAGAGCCTGTTGGGCCGACAATGCAGATAATTTCGCTTTTCGAGACGGTAAGTTCTCCAAAGGTCTCTGTGACTCCCGATTTATCGTGGCCCGCAATAATGGTTATTGCGTCTACCACATTTGAATTGTCCGCACCAAGAA
>JAGLDR010000047.1 GCA_023145475.1 bacterium | reverse complement strand
GCCGTCTCCCGCTCCGTAGTAGAGTGAATCTTGTTCGCAACTGCTCAGATTGCCGTATTCGCCGTAGTGTCGTCCAAAAAAGAGATCAAGGTTGCCATCCTTATCGAAATCAGCAATGGCTGCGCCGGCAATTGGGTTGAAATAGGTGAGTACAAAGTTGTTTTTTGGTCCTGGTTTGAATGTACCGTCTCCGTTGTTAATATAGACATCGGTGTTGTCGTATGGCTCCTCTCCATTTTTGTCGTAGTAGCGAATATGAGTTGCATCAGTGAAGCCATCATTGTTGACATCGCCCCAGACAATATATGAGGACTCACGCCCTTTGTAGCCACTTCGCGCAGTGAAAAGTCCGCTGGTAAATGTAACATCTTCAAAGCTTTCCCCGTTAATGTTACGAAGAAGTCGGTAGTATCCTTTTGGCTCTGCTGCATCATCACGATTTTTTCCGCCCATCGAGAGAAGAAGGTCAGGAAAACCATCATTATCGTAGTCTAAAGATGAGGCCGTTGCTCCGGTTATCTCCATTTTATCTTTTCCAAATCCGAGCTCTTCTGTTACCTCAGTAAAGGCAATGGCAAGAGGTTCGGTGCCAGGAGCATTACAGATAGGATCGTTCATTATGTCGCTGTCATCAGTAGTATCGCTGTCTGATGTAGGTGTGTCACTATCGGTTTTATCATCATCGTTAGCAGATGAACCGCATGCTGTTGTAGTGAACAGGGTCAAAAGCAGCAGAAGCACAATCGAAGTAAAGTGTTTCATTGGGAACTCCTCAAAGATTAATAACGCCTTATTTTATCTTAATTCGTCCGCATAATCAAACATATTTAGGAAAAGTTGAGTTATTTTTCTTGATTTGATTCTCTTTGCAGCATTCCTCGCAAAAATAGAGCTGTTTTCTTGCTATTGTCTGTGATATTTATATAATGTTCGGCAATGTTTTTGCGGGGGTGCCTTTCTTGGCATTTGCTGATATTAACCGGCTTGTCGCCGACCGAGTTCCTCTTGACAGCGTTATATCGAAGTATGTAAAGTTGGAACGCACCTCGCGAGGCTTTAAAGGTCTCTGTCCTTTTCACCAAGAAAAAACGGCATCATTCCATATCAACACTGATACTCAGTTTTACTACTGCTTTGGCTGTCAAGCACATGGCACTGCAATTACTTTTCTTATGGAAATTGATGGGTTGTCATTTATGGAAGCGGTTAATACTCTTGCTGAGCAATATCATATTCAAGAGATTCTTGATCAAAAAAATGACTATTCTCACGAAAATGAAGAGGAGCGGAAGCAGATTGTTTTTGCTAACAAAATTGCCGCTCAAATTTTCTATCGCAATCTTATGTCCGATAAAATAGCACTTGACTATCTTGATAAACGAGGCGTCTCTCAAGGAATGATTACAAAGTTTGGGTTGGGCTTTGCGCACGGTGGAGATGCTTTTATTGCCGATATGAAGCGAGACGGTGTTGATCTTTCTGCTATGGAAAAAGCGGGACTTGTAAGGATTGGTGACGACAAGAAGATTAAAACATTTTTTTATAATCGGTTAATGGTTCCTATTATTAAGGCGAGTAAAGTTATTGGATTTGGTGGAAGAACTCTTTCAGATAGTGGTCCAAAATATGTTAACTCGTCCGATTCGCTTGTTTTCAACAAAAAGCGCAATATCTTTGCCCTTGATTTTGCTAAAAAAGAGCTGAAAAGAGATCCTCGGATTATTTTAACTGAAGGCTATTTTGATGTTATTGCACTGCATCAGGCTGGGTTTTTAACAGCGACGGCATCACTAGGGACGGCGATAACAGAAGAGCATCTTGCAATGCTTGCTTCGCCTAAAACTTCTGTGATTCTGCTGCTTGACGGGGATTCAGCGGGGAGAAAGGCTGTCAAACGATTGTTGCAGGTGAGAATGCCTGATACTTTGGATTTACGCGTTGCGTTTATCCCGTTTGAAGGTGCAGACCCTGATTCGGTAGTGAAAATGGAGGGAGGGAAGAAGATTATCTCAGACCTTCTTGATGGTGCGCGACCTCTCTATCAGTATTTTTTAGAGGAGCAGATTGAGATTTTTAATACAACAGACAATATTGAAGAGAAGGTTACTGTTGAGCGAAGGATTAACGAAATCCTCGATTATATCCCGCCGAGCAAGCGAAGATTGTATGGAGATATGATTTCTCAAAAGATTATTGGCAATATTGCAATAAAATTTGTGCCGAGAGGTAACCAAACATATCAGAAGCCAACTGAACCAAGGAGGCAAGACGATGTGTCAAACAAATACTTCTCGCAACTATCCACTTATTTATCGGAGCTTTTCTACATTGCAGCTCAGAAACTTCCCGCTCTCATTCCCTCCCTTCAGAGATTCACTCATATTGCAATTGAGAGTGGTCAGGGAGAGAGAGTCGAGCAACTCTTACAGGCCGCTGACGAGGGAGAGCTTTCAACGATTGATGACTCCTCGCTTGATAAGAACGGTCGATATGCTAAGAAATATGATGATATGAATGAGATGAATATTGCAACAAATTTCTCTGTGCTCTCCTTGAAACTGGAAGTCGCGTGGTACTCCTACACTCGAGATAAAGTTTCTGCTGTTGGAACAGAGCAAGAGGTTGCACAGGAGATGAGGCGACTAACGAGAAAAATTGAGTCGTTGAAAAGGGAATTGAAAGAACACCAAAAGAGGTAAGAATGATTCGTAAGCACCCGATGTTACATGCAAAAGAGAAGAGAGAGCAACGCCGTGTTCGTGCTACTCAAACTCAAGAACACAAGATTGGAAAACTCGAAGAAAACAAGAAAGCGTTTAATCGTACAATGGCTGGATTAGCTGAGGGTGGAATGAATATTCCTCAGGAAATCCACGATTTTGTGAGGCGAATTGTCTTAACAAAGAAAGAGAAGAAACTTGCGTTGAGTCATGCAGAAGTCAATAGTGGAATTCCAAATCTTGATTATGACGGATTGGTAGTTTTACAAGATGTACTCAATGCTTTTGATGTTACTCTTGATGCAATGCTTGATGCCCAGAATGCGATTATTCCAACATTTACAACTGACATAAAGAAATCGCTGCCTGCTGATCGTAGTCGTAGAGATCCTCTCAGAATGTATATGTTGACAATTGGTGCTGTTCCGCTTCTTACAAAAGATGGCGAAGTTTCAATTGCTAAAAAGATTGAAGAGGGCGAGTTTGATATTATACGCATCCTTCTTCGGATGAATATTACCTTCAAAGAGATTGTTGCTATTCCTTCAAAAATAGAGAAAAAACAACTCTCGGTAAAAGATGTGGCAAGAGAGTTAGGTGATGAGACAGACGATGACGATTCAAATGATTCCGATGAGAACGCTGGCGACAAAACTGCCGAAGTTAAAGAGGTACGAACATCTACAGCTCTTCCACCTGAGACTGAGGCAACAGAGGGCGTGCCAACGCAGACAAAAAATGAGATTTTATTTGAACAGCTTACTCTTGCAATTCAAGAGTTGGTTAAAATCAACGCAAAACGGATCGAAAAGATTCGATTGTCAAGTAAGTTAGGGACACAAGAGGGAACACGAAAAAAACATGCAAACAATGCAAGAAAACTTCTTGAAGATTTAGTACAACTTATCGTTATCGGTCTGAATAAAAATTATCTCACCGTAATTGGAGAGAAAATCATTCAGTATGAAGAGAAAGTTCTTCAACTGAAACGCTCAATGAAATCAATAGAGAGTGCCGCAAAGATGAGTTTTGAGAAGATGGGTGAATTGATGGCTCAAGCTCAAGAAAAGGATGTGATGACAGAGACAAAGAAGTTGCAACTTGCTGAGAAATATCAGCTTTTCAACCAGACTCGACGCAGTATGAAAAGACTTGAGGCAGAGACTCAGCTCTCATCTGACGAGATTTTAGAGTTTGCAAATGAATATAAAGGTGCAAAAGAGCGCGTAAGAAGGGCAAAAAATCAGTTGATTCAAGCAAATCTTCGTCTGGTTGTTAGTGTTGCTAAAAGATATAATAATCGCGGACTTGATTTTAAGGATATTATTGCAGAGGGAAATATCGGGCTTATCAAAGCTGTCGATAAATTTGAATATAGCCGAGGGTATAAGTTTTCAACCTATGCAACATGGTGGATTCGCCAGTCGATTACTCGTGCAATTGCAGATCAAGGTCGCACGATTCGTATTCCTGTCCATATGATTGAGATGATGAATAAAATCAACAAAACAATCAAGGAGTTAACTAATCGGAATGGTTTTGATCCAGGGATGTCTGATGTTGCAAAACATATGAATATTCCTGAAGATAAGATAAGAAAGGTGTGGCGAAGTGCAAGAGAGACCATATCTCTTGAGACACCAATTGGTGAAGATGAAGATAGTCAACTTCAAGATTTCGTTGAAGATCCAAAGACTATGAGTCCAGAGGAGTATACCTCAAAACAGAATATGGCAGAGATTATTCGTGATCTGTTTGATGGATTGACTCCGAGAGAGGAGAAGGTTATCAGAATGCGTTTTGGTATAGGAGAGCAAGAGACCTATACACTTGAAGAGATAGGTAAAAAGATGGGTGTTACTCGTGAGAGAATTCGTCAAATTGAGGCGAAAGCTGTTATCAAATTGAAGAAGTTGTTGAAAGGGCGAAGTACCTCTTATGATGATTACCTTTGATGTTGGTCGATTTAACTTGACACCACTTACTTTTCGCATATAAATAATGCGGTTTTTTATGGGTTCTTTTTTTTGATTTAAAGGAGGTTAGCTTGGCACATCATAAGTCAGCTAAAAAACGGATTAAAACAGACGCAAAAAGGCGTCTTCGTAACCGTAGTGTAAAGTCTAGAGTAAAAACATTCATTCGTTATTACGATGAAGCTATTACAGCAGCATTAGAAGATGAAAAAGGCGTTGACTCTCACAAAGAGACAGTGCAAAAACATCTTACAAATGTTATTAGTGAGTTTCAGAAGGCAACAACAAAGGGTGTTATTCAGCGTAATACGTCTGGCAGAAGAATTGGTAGATTACAACTTCGGTTTAATAAACATTTCGCTGGTTAGTTTTTGTCTGAATTGATTTTTTGCCCGGTTGCACAATGTCTTTTGTAGAGGCTATTGTGTTGCCGGGTTTTTTGCGTTGTCAGGAGGGATTCTCTTGTCTTATCGTCTGATTTTAACAGATATCGCTGAAATTTTTACCGCAGAGAGAGATAATCTTATCCTTACGGGTGGTGCTCTTCTTATTGCAGTCGATAGTGCTGGAATAATTATATTTGTTGGTAAAGAGAGCGATTTTGAAAAAGATGAGCCAGCTTTTAGGCAGCGCTATCACCATCTTGTTATCTCTGCACAGAACCGCATCGTCTATCCTGGTTTGATTGATGCTCACACTCATATTTTATATGCACAAACGCGTGAAGATGAGTATGAGAAAAAGGCGAGAGGTGTCTCCTATGAGCAGATAGCAGCTGAGGGTGGTGGGATTCTCAATTCAGCCGAAAAGACAGTTTTAGCCTCTTTTGATGACCTTTACCGAGAGTCAGAAAAACGGTTGTTGCAGATGATTTCATATGGAATTACTACCGTTGAGATGAAGAGTGGCTACGCTCTGACTCCTGATGGCGAAATTCGGCTGTTGCAGGTTGCCGATGCACTGCGAAAAAAATATCCAGTTACCATTCTTTCAACTTTTTTGGGGGCTCATGCCTATCCTGTTGAGTTTAAAGAAAATCATACAGGCTACATTGATTTGTTAATTAATGAGATGTTACCGAGAGTGAAAGAGGAGACAGAAGCCTCTTTTGTTGATGTCTTTTGCGAAAAAGGATACTTTTCGGTTGCCGAAACAGAGCGTATATTTACGGCAGCAAAAGAGCTTGGATTTGGACTGAAGTTGCACGCAGATGAGTTTAATGCACTTGGTGGAACAGAGCTTGCAGCACAATATGGCGCACTCTCTGTTGATCATCTTGAGGCGGTAACAGAGCAGGGAATCGATGCTATGAAGGCAGCGGGTGTAACGCCGGTTGTTTTGCCTATTACGAGCGTTTTTAGTCGATTGCCGTATGCTCCCGCTCAAAAGATGATTGAGGCTGGTCTTCCTGTTGCCTTTGCAACAGATTTTAATCCAGGAAGCAGTATGAGTGGGTTTTTGCCACTTGCTGCATCTCTCGCATCAACACAACTCGGTGTCTCTGTGCAGGATGCTCTTCTTGGCATTACAACGCACGCAGCTCACGCTGTTGGGCTTGGAGAGAGTCATGGAAAGATTGTGAAGGGATATCAAGGCGATATTGTCGTTATGGATGCACAATCTTGGATGTATCCTCTCTACCATATGGCGCATAATCACGCATGGAAAATCTTTATCAAAGGCGAGCAAGTTGACACAACCGCTCAGATAGAGTTAAATGGTGCAGAGTGCGATGAGCGAGGAGCTACACATGCAACAGACTAAAATATTACTGACACTGCTTGTGATTCTCTTGGTAAGCTCCTGTAGCAAGCCAGTAGAGTCCGCAGGAAAGTGGCGAGTTCTTGATAAGTATGATTATGATTTGTCGGTAGATCCGCAGACACTTTTTTCAGATATTGATGCAATCGAAAGAGTTTTGTTAATGCCTATGAGTTATCTTGAACAGGACAATACCCCTGTCTCTTTTGAGCAGACGGTAGAGTATCAGTTTGCAAAAGAGAGAGAGGGAAAGCCTGCTTTATATACGATGAGTGAGCAATCCGAAGGATTTTCTGATGGCACAGGTGCCTTTCATATTATCTATGGCAACAATAAAAATGAAGGGTGGGAGATGATATGGAAAGATAACTTTCTCTATCGAAAGTTGCTCGGTGGCAAATTTGCCCGCACCTTTAGTATGGGTGAACATGAGTTTTATCGGGAGACTCAGTTTAAGATGCTCTCTGAAATATATGCTGTTTTTCGTGACCACGCAAAAATCAGTGGTTCGCGGAAGATGACTGTAAGCGGAGTGGCGTGCAGAGAGGTAACAATTGACTTTGTTCCAAGCAAACAAAATCGCTCTCCTCTCCCCGTGAAAAAATATCTTCAAAATAGTGCTGGCGTTGAAGAGATGAAAAATGATAAACTGATTACGCAGTTGTCAAAAAAAGGATTTTCAAATATTAATGGAACTCTTGCCTTGTGCGTGACAGAGGATTTCACGCCAATGTGGATGAAGTTTCATCTTGAAGCCATGCTGATGACAGAGAAGACAACAATAACAATAGATGGTGAGAGGACTGTTTTCAAGAAGAGCGTTGAGAAGATTCAAACACCTGAATATACTTCAGAGTACCACAGAAGAACAATGGATGCTACCAAAAATATTATGAAATAGGGAGAGAGTGTAAGAATGAGAAAAACCGATACCGAAATGAAGTTACAAAAAGTTGTAAACGCAATTGATGACAAAAAAGGGGTCAATATCCTTGCGTTTCATGTTACAGAACAGAGTGGATACACCGACTATATGGTTTTTGTGTCAGGGACTTCGACACAACACAACAGAACGATATGGGAAAACATTGTAAAAGAGCTTAAAAATAATGGGCTGCTAAAGCCGACAGTCGAGGGCGAAAAAGAGGCAGCATGGATTTTGGTTGATGCTGGTGATGTTGTTATCAATATCATGCTCGAAGAAGTTCGTCACTACTACGATTTAGAGACTATCTGGCAGAAATCAGACCCTGTTTCAATAGAGCCGCTTCTCTCAGAATGAACATCTCTCTTATCTCCGTCGGAAAGCTAAAGCAGTCCGGTGGATTTTCGGATATGGCCATTTTTTATCAAAAACGGATAGCAAAATATGCAAAACTGCATCAGATTGAGCTGAAAGAGCGACCCTCAGCAGCTGAAGAGACCCAGTTAATACAAAAAGCTATTCCAAATTCCTCATTTGTTATTGCACTTCGGGAAGAGGGAAAGTCGTTTGATACTGCCGCTTTTGCTGATCTTTTTAGAAAGATACAACAGAGTGGAAAAGCTCCAGTGTTTGTTGTTGGTGGCGCGTATGGCTATGGTGATGTCGGTGAAGACCTTGCACTTTCCATCGCACCGTGGACGCTTCCACATCAGCTTGCTCGAATTATTTTGTTAGAGCAGATGTATCGTTCACTTTCTCTGATTTCAGGTAGCAAATACCATCACGGGTGATTTTTCTATTTTTTATAGAATAAATCGTTGGTGATGATAAATACTTGGTATCCTATTTGATCAATAACGGCTTTTATTACAACACCGTTTTCTTCCATAAACACTACCGTTTTAGGCATCGAAGAGGCAATTCCTTCATTGAGATCTATAACCATCCATGTTCCCTCTTCTGTGCCATCAGTTCGCCAGAGTTCAAAGCCGTGTTCTCCACTATTCGCACCAAAATAGAGAATGTCATCATGTACTTTTAAGAAATAAGGTCTAGAACTGTAGGGCCCCTTAAAAATATCTTTCAGCAGTTTTGTTCCGCTTTCCGTTCCATCACAAACCCACAGTTCTTCACCGTATTTCATATTGAAAAGAGGAAATATAAGTTTATTGTTCAGCTTAATAGTGGGAGGATCTTCATCTGAAATACGAGCTGTCGTAATGGTATTTTCAATAGATTTTATTTCCGTTATAGTGTCATCTTTTCCAATTGTATATATTTTCAATATAAAACTATCTAGATTTATTGACATGAAAATTACCGAATCATCCAGCGAATTCAATGTATAAACATATTCTTTGTTGCCAAATGGAGATAACCATATCTCTTTTTCAACTATTCCTTGAGAGTTAATTTTCACAACTCTTTTTTCTGTATCAGAATAATGAAATAGATAGAAGAAATCTTCAAAACCATCAAATCTTTTTATATCAGACGATGTATTATCCCCATTTAAATCAAAAAGAATCGGCACATTTCCAACATTTTGCTTGTCAATGAAAAATAGTTCCCATCCTGATGCTTCAGTAGCTGCTTGAAATGCTAATCCTTTGTTATTTGTCGCATTGGAATAGAGCATGATATTGTGATCAGTACCAGTGGTCGATTCAAAAATCATTTCAGTTTTTGAGAGGTTTGTTCTCCATAATTCACATCCAGTATTATCTGTACACTTCTGAAAAAGAAGATTATCACCAAAATCAACAAAGTTGAAATGAAGACCCTCAAAAGAGATAAGCTCGAACAGGGTGCTATCAATGATTTTAATTTCAGTAGATGAACCTAAAACAAGTTTGTCTCCCCATTTAAAATAGGGAGCAAGAGCATATGAGAATGTGTCATATTTTTTAATTTCTTTGTCGGTGATATAGTATTCTTTCTCAAAGTTAAATATCAATCTATCTGAGAAATAGATTAGCGCTCCATATTTGTTGGCATCGCCAAAAGAGGTGTTTTTTAACAGCTGCATCTTTTTTTCAATCAGATTGACCTTATAAAGTTCATTTCCTTTGCTGAGAGTCTGTTTTGTTGCACCATCCTGTTTGATAGAAAAGGCTAATCCATTGTACAAAACCATATCTTTGAAAGGAGTGAAGTGGGAGTTTATTCCGCGAAAACCTCTGCCTACGCCAGAAAGATCAGTAGTTAACATAGCTATTTTTTCAATTTTTTTATCCTGTATATTTAGTGTAAACAGAAATTCATCGTAAAAGGGGGTAGAAAGTTTTTGTGACACCTCAATATTTGAAAAATAAAGTTGATTGTTGTGCAAAAACATAACGGGAGTATAGTCAAAACTTCTTTTAGACCCGTAGGAATACAGTGTGCTTAATGAGCTATCAACTTTATTAAAACCGACTATTTTATGCCCTGTAGAAGTTTCTCTCAGAAACACTATCGTATCTTCTATAATAAGTATTTCTAGTGTTGTACCGGATGAAAATATATCTTTCTTTTCTGGTATCTTGCTGTTGTTAATCAACCAGAGGGTTTTTTCTTCAGAAAGAAGATATATATCACCACTGTCATCTACAGCCGTTTTGTAGTTTTCACTCTCGATATCCTCTAAAACTGTTATATCTTTTGTTTTGCTATCTAGCAGCAAGATTTTTCCACATAATTTAAATAAAATACGAGAATCTGTCTGAGCAGTTTTTAAATTAGGGATAAAAGTACATTCATCATAGTCTGGTAAGGTAGCTGTTGTTACAATTTCGGGAGATTTTTTGGATCCATCTGTCTTCATAATAACTAGATTATAATCATCTCCAACTAATTCAAACATCGGGAAATATAGTTCGCCCTTTAACTCACCTAAGAAACCCAGGAAAAGATCAATCTCAAATATTGAATGAAATTCTGTTTCATCATCATTCCCCATGTATAGTTGCCAGGTTTTTTGATATTGATGAACCCAGGGTGTTCTGAGCTGATATGCCATGACAAGCTTGTTGTTAAGAGATGCAGTGTATATGGCTGAATTAGATGTGTAGAAAAAGGGGAGATAAAATTCGCCATTTTTCTCGGCATTTCTTAGCATTCTTGTGCCTTCAACAGTTCCATCTGTTCTCCAGATAGAAAGAGCGTTATGTCTGTCTTTTGATACAAAAAAAAGACTGTTGTTGCCTTTTATCGGGGGAGTGTACTCATCAAAAGCAGCGTAAGACAATATTATCTGCGTATTTTTCGCTGTACCATCTGTAGCCCAAAGTTCTGTAACATCATCGGTAGATGTAGAAAAAATTACTTTGTCATTGACAGTGTAAAATTGTGAAGGAAACCCGCCTGTTTCTGATGTGGAGTCATATTCTAGCAGGCGATAGACATTTCCATCAAACAGTTCTTTTTCTTCATCACTGTCTGAGAAGTCACCATCATCTGTTTCATGCACATCTTCGTCAATAAAAAAAAATCGCCATCACCATCCTCATGGCTGACATCATTATAAATATCATTATCTTCTTTAGATGCGGAATGTTTTTCACAGCTGAGAATATTAAATAATAATATGATTATCAGTATAAAAGACCTGTAATACATTTGAATCTCCCTTCAGTTTTTCACATATCTAAGGCATTATAATGTCAAATATGTCTGTGTCAAATAGAAACAGGTAATATCCTAAAATATCTAGAACAGATTTGTCGTTCACTTTCTTTGATTTCAGGTAGCAAATATCATCACGCGTGATTGTGTTATTTCTCTGTTGAATTGAAGCGTTCTATTAGCAAGACTCTTATCGCTCCAAAGTTTTAAATCGGAATGAAGTAGAAAATACAACTACGACTGTGCAAAAATAAAATTTGACAACAGAGTGCTCATGCGTATATTGAGCCTGTCTTTGAGGCTACGCTGAAAAGACGAAAGGTTCCTCGCTAGCTCAGTTGGTAGAGCGGGTGGCTGTTAACCACTAGGTCGGCGGTTCAAGTCCGTCGCGGGGAGCCATTTTCTTTTTTTTCTTCTATATATACTTGTCCGATATTTTTAGTTTTTTACTATTTCTACGGCTCTATTTTGTTGTTTCAAAATCTCTCTTTCTTGGTAAAATTTATTTATCTGTTTATTTCCTGTATAATGCCCCGAAGTTTGTAATGACGAGTGAGGTTGTATGAAGCTGTTATTTTTCTGGTTGCTTTTCTTTTTTGTTTTTTCAATACACGGGAAGGAGGAAGCTCCCGCTGTTCTTGAGCCTTCTGTTGCTCTCCACTCTGAAGTTTCTATTGTCTTGCCTGAAGGAATTGATGCAAAGTTGGCGGGAAGTTCTTTGAATTGGTTGGCAAAGGATATAAATCGTGTGATGATTACTGCCATTCAGGCAAAAAAAGTGCAGATAAAAAAGGTCGATGACTTTTTGTATGCGCAAGTTATTCCTAACTTTGCCTATCTTTCAGAAGATGGGGAAGAGCGCCTAGGAACAGACTTGATGACTATCTTAGATTCTGGGGTGCTTCACATTCCCGGTGCTGTTGAAATTATGCAGTTAAATTGGAACGATTTGAAAAAGATGAAGCTCCCTTTTAAACGCTCACTTGCAACACGGACGATTTTTCCCTCTGAGATGATGACTCTTCACTTGGATATTACCTTTTTTATAAATTTGAATCGTCTGACCAAACGACTGTTTGAAATGTTGAAAAGCAATCCTCTTGTTACGCCAGTATACAACTCTCAACAGAAATTTTATCGTGCAGAGATAAAAAACAGTAAACTCATCTATATGTTTCGTATTCCTAATATCGCCTATGAAGTTGCCTATACAGCTACGCCCCTGCAAAATATCGTTGGAAAGAAGATGAAAGAGATTTCATTTCTTGCAAGTTTAATGAAGCAGTTTGAATCTCGCTTTACGGCATCAAAAGGGATTTCGTGGGATGGGCGTTATTTGAAAAACAAGAAAGGTGGGATGATTGATATGTGGTTTTTGGCAGCGAAGTCAAAAAGAAGTGAGACGAAAGCAGCAAAAATGATTGAGGACTTGTTGGCAGGAAAGATGGTTAGTATTACAGGGTCAGAGAAGTAAATGGAGAAATGTAACCACTGCGGAACAGCTAATAACAACACTTTTATATGCAAACTGTGTGGTCGTTCGCTTATTAGTCGTCGTCAAGTTGCAGGAAGCGAGCTTGGTCATTCTGCCCGTTTTATCAACTGCGTAAAAACTTCTATTGAAAAAGTCATTCAAGTCTCTCCGATGGTGGCTACTGACTCAAGTGGGCCTATAATAGATTGGGAGGCAATTGTCAGAGAAAAGGGGCAAATTGTTGTTAAAGGCCGTCGTTATAAAGATCTGCAGCTGAAACAGCAGCTCACGCTTTTTCACTTTGAGATGGCTCTTGTTATGTTGCTTAGTGTTGCGACTGCTCTCTTCTCTTCTGCCTATCTTTCATTTGATTCGTTTCTTCGTGTTTATGTTATTTCTTGGCTTTTTGTTTCGTTCTTATTGCTTTTTATCTTCCCATTTGTCTTGGCAACGACACCTGTTGCGTTGCTTTTTGAGGATGCGTGGATTATGAACAGAGAGGAGCGACTCTTCTCTTTTGATACGCTTACTGTTTTTTTGCTTTGGGCTGGCTCACTGCTTTATGCCCTTCCATTTTTACTTTATATTGTTGAGTGGCTAATCTATCGTTTCTCAAAGGGAAAAACGCTCTCTTTGATGCAGACGATTTTACAGATTACCTATATGAAAAGGTGTGATTAATAATTTTCTGGGGAAAATGATGAAGAAATTACTTTTGGTGCTTGTTGTTACGATGCTTTTTGCATCATGCGGGATTAACAAAGATGTTCACAAAAAGACTGTTAATGACTTGAAAAAGAGTCAGTTACTCTATAAAAAAGAGCATATTAAAACCAAGAAATTGATAGCTGCGTGTAAATCACTACAAAAAGATATCAAGGTGCTGAAAGCTGATATGATGAAGTTGTTAAATGAAAAGATGAACTTGAAAAAAGAGAAAGAGGTTCTTAATCAGAAATTTCTTGATACACTCGAACTGCTTGACACTCTGAAAGCTGAACTGACAAGTAAGGGAAGCAATCTTGAAGCACTTGAAGCAAAGCAGAAAGAGTTAAGTGCAGAGCGTCAAAAAATGCAAGCTGAGAAGCAACATCTTCTTGAGCAACTTGCTCGCTTGAAAAAGGCGGCAGAGCTGAGAAATCAAGAATTCCAAAAAATTATGGGTAGCCTTCAAAAGATGATTGATGCTGGTACTTTAACCGTAACTATTCGTAAAGGCCGTATGATTGTTTCTTTGAGTTCTGATATTCTTTTTCCATCAGGTCGGACAACTTTGACTGATGATGGAAAGGCTGCAATTGCTGAATTGAGTGCAACTTTAAGTACTTTAGATAATCGAGCTTTTTTGGTTGTTGGACACAGTGATTCATCTCCAATACGCACAAAACGGTATCCATCAAATTGGGAGCTCTCTTCACAGCGAGCCATTGAAGTTGTAAGATTGATGGTTGAAAATGAAGTGAAGCCAGAGATGTTGACAGCTGGTGGTGCTGCGGAATTTGATCCACTTGTTGACAATGATACGCTTGAGAATAAGGCTCAAAACCGTCGAGTTGAGATTATATTCTTGCCAAAGATTGATGAACTTCCTGGCTTTGATAGCATTAAAAAAGAGGCCGCTAAAAAAGAGAGTCCACAGCAAACTCAGCCTGCTCCCGCAGTAGTGCCACAAGAGAAAAAAGCAAAGAAACCAGTTGTTACTCCTCAAAAGAAGTAGCAGCAAGGAGCTAATATGAATAGAGTTTTAGTTATTCCCGCCGGAGGATATGGTCGCCGTATGGGGGCTGGTATTCCAAAGCAGTTTTTATCTTTAGATGGAAAAACAGTGCTTGGTGTTACTCTTGAAAGATTTGACTCATTTGACTTGTTTGATCGAATTGTTGTGGTTGTCCCAAAAGATCACACAGCAAGAACAGAGAGTATTACGGCTCAGATTTCAACGCCAACGATTGTTATTGAGGGTGGAAAGAACCGAAGGGAGAGTGTCTTTAAGGGGTTGTTAACTCTTGAAGATTTTGCACCTCAGTTGGTTGTGATTCACGATGGTGTTCGCCCGCTCATTCCAAAAAGAATGGTAACCGCAGTTATTCAAGCGGCGCAGGAGAGTGGTGCGGCAACAGTTGCGGTGAGTGCTGTCGATACGATTGGTGTGGTCAAAGAGAATCAACTGATATCTCAGCCTGACAGAAAGACAATGTACCACATACAGACTCCCCAAGCGTTTCGGTATTCACTTTTGCTTGAGGCACATCGTACAATAAAGAAACGAGTAACCGATGATGCTGGACTTGTGCTCGCAGCAGGGCATGATGTTGCAATTGTTGATGGGTTTCAAGGCAATATTAAGATTACGGCACCGAGTGACCTTATGTTGGCCGAACTCTTTTTGAAAAACGGGTATGTTCAGTGAAATTTATAACAACGCTACAGGCGAGGCTTTCAGCCTCTTTCAATCAACAATTTCGTAGTTATTTGGCATGGTTACGCAGGGAGGATGGTCCTTCTCGATGGGGTCTGTTGCTTCTCTTCTTGCTTGCTATAACCTATTTTACTTTGCCGGATTCACTTCTGCTTGATTTGCCCGTGTTAGATTCTGATGCTGGAAAGATTATGCAATTCTCGTTTCGTGCGGGCAAAGATATCTCTATAATTGATGAGGACAAGACACGCCAAAATAGAATGAATGCAGAGGCAAAGGTTCCTAATCAATATCTTGTGATAAATAATAGTGCATCGTATGAAAAGATGCGGTCTGCATTTGTGATGATGCGCTCTTTTATTAAGGAGAGAGAGTTAACCACACTGAGAAAGAGTGGTGCTGAAATTCCAAAAGAGTTTGAGGGGCTGATTAAAGAGCGACTTTATTCTGATTTGCTTGATCGCAGCACTCCGCTATCAGAAGAGTTGCGAAGAGATTTGCTTGGAATGAAAGCGACTGTTGAAGAGAGTACAGGACGAATTTTGAATGAATCTCTCTATGTTTCACTTGTTGAAAATCTTTTTAATCCGAAGGTCGATGAGTGGTTTTTTAAGTTGATAGATAAGCTTAATTCTTATACGATTTTAAGGATTGGGTTGCCCAGTGACTATGCGCAAAATGTCATTCAAATACAGCAAGGAGAGTCTCAAACTCCTGTTCCGCGCTATCGTCTTATTACAAGACGCACCCTCTCTTTTGAGCTTGCGCATCTCCAAAAGACGATGGATATTGCTAAAGAGTTGACTCCGCAAGGTGTTGCAATGGTTATTGCTCTTACCGAGACTCTTCTGAAAGATAACATCTCTTTTAGTGAAGAAGAGACAACTACAATGCGTAATGAGGCACGAAAGAAGGCTCCTGTCAGTGAGTTTTCTGTTAAATATGGTGAGCTTATTCGAAGAGCAGGCGAGAAGATTACAGAGCAGGATATTAAGATATTTAGAGCAATTCGCGCAGTCGAGCAACAAAAAAGCATTTGGAGTGTTGCTGTTAAAAACTTTATCTATCTCTTTTTGGTTGTTTTTGTTATGTTCGTTGCTTTTAATCACAATATTAAAAAGGCAAAGTTTACCGTTGCTGAGCTTCTGTTAATGGGCGTTTTGTTGCTTTTCTTGCTTCTTCTTTGGAAATCTATTATTGCGATGAGTATTCCTTTTAGTGATTGGATGGGGAATGTAGATGCAAGAATATTCTATTTTCTTTTGCCATTTCCAGCGCTTATTGCAATTGTAAAGTTGTTGGTGAACACTGAGACGGCGCTTTTCTTTCTTCTCACAACCATTCTTGTGTTTTTTCTTGTGTTACCGCATAACTTCTATTTTCCTGCTTACTACATTGTAGGCTCTATGGCATATCTCTATCTGTTACAACATATTACAACGAGGGGCGCAGTTTGGCAAAAGAGCCTCTTTCTAGCACTCTTTATGAGTGTGGTCACACTTCTTATTTTTGCACTCGATTTGACACTGGCGAGAGATAATATGTTACGAGCACTTGTTTTTGCATTTTCTGGTGCTATATTTTCTGGTGTTTTGATTATGGCTCTTTTGCCATTTTTTGAGAAAATTTTTGGATATACAACAGATTTGACTTTTCTTGAATACTCGACGCTTAACCATCCCCTTTTAAAACGAATGGCAGTCCATGCAAATGGTACCTATCAACACAGTTTAAATGTCGGGGCAATAGTTGAGGCGGCGGCCACTGAAATAGGAATAAATCCTGTAGCATGTAAAGTGATGGCATATTTTCATGATATTGGAAAGCTGGAGCGTCCTGAATATTTTGCTGAAAATCAGACAGGCACGAATAAGCATGATGAGCTTACCCCAAGTATGTCGGCAATGATTATTACTAGTCATGTTAAATATGGGCGAGAGTTGGCGCAGCAGTACCATCTTGGTGAGAAGATAGAAGCAGCCGCATACCAGCATCACGGGACTTCGCTTGTCCGCTATTTTCTGCAGCAAGCTAAGCAGAGTGATAAGGCAGCATCTGAAGAAACTTTTAGATATAAAGCGGAAAAACCTCAATCACGAGAGGTCGGCCTGATTATGATTGCAGATGCATGTGAAGCGAGTGTGAAAAGTATCAGAGAAGATAAGACTTACGATAGAATTGGAGATAAGGTTAAGTTAATTGTTTCAAGTATTATGGAAGATGGCCAGCTCTCTGATTGTAATATGACATTTAGTGATATTGCTAAAATCCAAGAAAGTGTTATAAAAACATTGTCAGGAGTTTATCATGTTCGTCCTGACTATGAAGAGCTGCAAAAGAAGGGGATGAATGAAACTAGAAAGTCAAAACAACACGCATAACACTATTCCACTATCAAATGAAGCTATATTAGAGATTGCAAATAGTGTTGCTCAAGGAGAAGATACAGAGTTGTGGGAGGAGTTGACACTTTCACTGCTTTTTGAGAGCTCCCCTGAGATGAGAAAGTTAAATAGAGAGTTTCGAGATATTGATAGAGCTACCGATATTCTCTCATTTCCCGATAGGGAGGGTGAAGAGCTTCCTTTTCCATCTTTTTTTCTTGGCGATTTGGTGATTGCTCCAGAGGTTGTTGAGCGACACGCAAAATCGTATGGCGTTTCCCTACAATATGAATATTCGTTTGTTTTAGTGCATGGTTTACTCCATCTTTTTGGCTATGATCATCAAGAAAAAGGCGAACAGAAAGTAATGCGAGAAAAAGAGAAATTCTATATGCAAAAACTTGGATTTGATGGAGTCTCACGGTGAAAGCGTTTGTTTTGCGATATAAATCGCCTCTTCTGGTTATTCTTTTCTATTTTTTATATACCTTTTCATTTCCTCTTGTTATTCCAGGTCAGATAACTGATGTCTGGTTAGCGCGAGTATTTGGAAGTGGATTTGTCCTTTTTATCATGCCAATTCTTCTCTATTTTGTTGATGAAGCAAAAGAGGGAAAAAAACTGTTTTTTTGGACCTACCTCTTGCTGACACCGCCTAATATTGCCGTTTATTATTGGGTTTTCAACTCTCTGTATGTCTATGGAGACCTCTCAATCGCAACATCTCTCATTATGATGTTTTTGATGATGCTTGGTGAGGTTGGGTTTTGGTATGGATTTATCTTGCTCTACCGTTTCTTAAAACGCAGAGGGATGGCCGCGCCCCACCTTGTTGCCGCACTTTATACTGCTGTTGAGACTATTCGTGCTCATTTTCCGGTTGATTTTTATTGGAATGCACTTGGCCATTCACAATATAACAACCCCATTACTGTCCAGCTAGCATCTATTGGTGGTATCTATATTTTATCATTCTTAATCGTTTGGACTTCCCTGCTTGCGTGGTCGTGGATAAAGGGAGAAAAACGAAAAATAGAGAGCATCGTTTTTGGTGTGGTTGTTTTTCTTCTTACCATTTATTCAGTGCAACATAAGAGATTTATAGAGCAAACGGGACCTGAAAAGATGGTAAAACTGGCATTTATGCAACCAAATGTTAACCAGTTTGATGTTGAAGGGCCGAAGATGTCCTTTAACGATGTGATTTCTGTCTACCGAGATATGATAAATAGTGTCGATGATGATACTTTTCTTCTTATCTGGCACGAGGCGGCATTTCCCTTTCGTTTGCCTAAAGGATATGACAAATATAAAACTCTTTGGGACTACCATTTTCGTCATACAAAGTACTTTAAAAAGCAGTTGGTTGGGTGTGATATGTTTGATTTGCATAATACCCATTTTTATAATTCAGCGCTCTATGTTGACGGTGATAAGATTGTGAAAATATACGATAAAATTCGTCTTGCTCCATTTGGCGAATATCTGCCAATGAGTGATTTTTTGCACTCTATTGGGCTTTCAACCGTTGTGCCAAACAGCGTTGGTTCGTTTTCTCGTGGAACGGAGTTTACCGTCTATGATTATGGTGGACTTAAAGTCTCTCCGCTTATCTGTTTTGATGGCACCTTTTCAGAAAATGTCAGAGGATTTGTCAACAACGGAGCAGAGTTGATTATCAATATTACAAACGATGCCTGGTTTGGCAAAAGTAGTGCCGCATTTCAGCACAATAGCTTCTACTTTTTTCGAGCCGTTGAATCTGGGCGAACGATTGTCAGAGTCGCGAACATTGGGGTGAGTGGCTATATTTTGCCTGATGGCACTGCGCCATTGCAGACACCACTGTTTGAGCGGATACTTATCAATAAAGAGGTGCCAATTTATAAGATTGAGACTTTCTATGCCAAATATGGAAATGTCTTTCTCTGGGCTCTTCTTCTCTATTTAGCGATTGGAATGCTGTACGCCCGAATTCGTGATTAAATCGATTTTTTAATGTATCCGATGCTGTTTTTTCCATCTAATTTAGCAAAAACAGGCTTGTCGAGTTGAATATGTGTGGTATACTGGAGTTTTTTAACAACTTTTTGCTGTGAAAGCCACTCCCAATCAACAAAGCTTGCGTCAGAGTTTCCTGGGACGGTCATATATCCAATATTCATCGAGGTGATATTATGAAAAAAGTGAGAGCCAAGTGATGAGTCTATTTTAAAGTCGCCAATGGCTGCCTCTACAATGATATTGGCGTGTGAGATTTGATCAAACGAGACGGGGATTCCAAGCCATGGATCCCGTGTACCCCACCGTCCTGGTCCGATAAGAATATACCGTTTATCTTCTTCTACGAGGCTCTTATTCAGCTCGCCAACCTCCAGTGCCATCTTCGCCGTTTTTGATTTGTCAAAAGAGTTTGGATTTATGAAAATGATATCTGTTATGTGGTCTCTTATCCCATTTCCCATTGATTTTTTGGAGCAAAGCAGAAGCTCATCCTTTTCAACTTCATCAGGTATGATTGTTATATTTCCTTCACTGTGAATCAGCGGCTTTAGTTGAAGAAGATAGAGTCTCGCCCTTTTTTGACTCATATCAACAGCAAACTCAATCTCTACTTCACTTCCCATTGCGCGAGAGCCAGTGTCAAGAATAAACTCTAACGCTTCCGCAAGAGGGAATTGGTTATATTTCAATATGTTAGCAAAGTTAAGAATGCGAGCTCCCTTATATGAAAGGCTTGTCTTCATCCTCTGATCTTGATAGTCGTACACCGATGCAAGATGGAGAAGCATACCCGCTTTTTCTGCGGTTGGGAGATTCTCTTTTTTATAACAAACCTCCTCGCCAGCAATTAAATCTGGGGTGCTGTTTTCTAAATCGAGGGCATAAAAGTGATTTTGTGATGCGCCAATTTGCTGCTCAGGAGAGACGATATCAATTTTTGGATATTTTGGCGAAAATCTAAAAGCCTTCTCTCCATCAACAACATAGGTTCCAAGTCCGAGTGCAACAACGGCAACACCATCTTCTGGCTTGAGGTTCTCGATGGGGTAGTGGTTGCGTGAAGCCGCCACGCCGCTGATATGTGGATAGAAGAGATTTTCATTTTGTACGCCGACAACCTCTTGTAAAATAACTGCCATCTTCTCCTCTTCAATTTTATAGTGGACAGCATGGAAGTAGGCATGTGCCTTTGGAGAAAATATCGAGGCATAGATAAGTTTTATAGCGTCACTCAACTGTTTCAATCTGACATCTGCATCAGGATGGTTGTTCGGAAGCAAAAAGGTGTCATAAATGCCTGCAAATGGCTGCATCAACATATCTTCAAACAGTCCTGAGCTTCTGACTGCAATTGGTTTTTTTGCCTTGCCAATAAACTTTTTTAACTTGGTAAGAAGTGCCTCAGAGAGAGATAAAGAGAGAAAATGTGCTTTAATAGTCTGTAAATCTCTCTCTTTTTGTATAAATATTGAGAGATTATGGCGATCTATAAAAGAGTCAAACTCATTTGTGCCAATAATCGCAGTTGTTGGCAGTAGTATCTCAATATTTCTGATATGTTGTGTGAATTTTGCTCGCTCTAAAAGATGGTTGATAAAAGAGAGTCCTCTCCCTTTGCCACCAAGTGAGCCATTAGAAAATCGAGTGATATAGCGGTCGCTGTTAAACATCTCTTCATTAAAATTGACTACTCGACCGATAATTCTGTCCTGCTTTGCGTTATTCAGCACTCGAATGATAAATTGGCGCATCTTTTTAGTAGAAGAGAAGTGGTCAAATGTGATTTTCTTAAGCATTTTAGCAAACTGAATCTCTCCGCGAGCCATCAACCATGTGCTGAAATCGTCCTTTTTTGCGTGTCTTTCAAGTATCTCATCTGGAATGTCTAGCAACTTCTGTTTGAGTGCTACGAGAGTGTCTGCAGTATCGACAATACTGTTGTCGGCACAGCGAAAGTAAAATGGACCAAAGCCAAGATCACTTCTTATAAATGTTCGTAGTTCTGCAATCAGAGTTTCTGAGTTTTTATCAAGAAACGAGATGCCCATCTTTTCGGCAACGAGTGCATTTGTGCTCTCTGCACTCTGCAACTTTATAGGAATATGTTTGTTTCGGTGGCGAATATATTTAACCAATTTTGGCCCTGCATTTTTATCTTCAACTCCCTTCTTTGGAAAGCTGAAATCCGAGATAACAGCGAGCAGATAGTCCTCATATTTGAGATAGAGTTTTTTAGCCTCTTCATAGTTACTTGCAAGAAGCACTTTTGGTCTTGCTCTCATTCGAAGCATCTTATTCATCTCCTCTAACTCCTCTTCAGCAATGAGTGCTTGCGTTAGTTTGAGGATTTCTGAGTAGAGCAGGGGAAGATAGCGAGAGTAGTACTTTATATTATCTTCGACAAGGAGAATAACACGAACTTGACCGAGTTTGGTATCTTTTGTACTGTTTTTTCTATCCTCAACACACTTAATCATAGCTAAAAAGACAGAGCTATCTCCGTTCCAGACAAAAGAGCGGTCAATATGGGTGGTTAGAAGCTCTTTCTCATTAAAAAGTTGCAAGTTAGAGTTGTTGTTAAAGAGCATAACAACGGGGAGTTTTGGGAAAATATCTTTAATCTTTGAGCTGAGCAACAACGGTGTATCAAAATCAAGTCCAACCATCAGAATGACAAGGTCAAATCTTTTCTGTTTTAATTTCTTAAGTGCACCCTGAACGGAGTATGTTGAAATAATACGGGGAGCAGACTGCAAGTTGAGTTGGTAATATTCGCCATAAATTTGCTCTGAGAGTTGACCCTCTCTTTCAAGGATAAAGGCATCGTACAGCGTTGAGACGAGAAGAATCTCACGCATCTTGTGTGGCATCAAATCGTGAAAAATATCAGTGTTAGAACGATACTTGTCTATGATGTCGGTAAGCTCTTCAAAATACATCTCTTCCTCGCGGCAATAGATTCAGACTCCTTCTATTGTATATGTCTTTTAGGGTGCTGAATCAATATTTTGTGTCGCACCTCCTTTGCTGGTCGATTTGTTCAGTAAAAACAAGGTGTTATGAATGTAAAAAAAGATATCTTTTTTCTTGATTCTCTTCTTTTTTGTCGTACAATGCAGTCGGTCTGAGTAGGACCATGTTTTTTTCATTTGTTTTATTTATTTTTTATAGAGGGAGTGCATTATGCATGCTTACACACAATCAGTTTTAGATGGTTTAAAGGCTCGTTATCCATGGGAAACAGAGTTTTTACAGGCAGCAACAGAGGTTATGGAATCAATCGATGTTCTTTTTGAAAGAGAGCCTCGTTATGTTGAAGCAAACATTCTTGAAAGAATTGTTGAGCCTGAAAGGACAATCTCATTTAGAGTTCCTTGGATGGACGACAAAGGCAACAGCCACATCAACCGTGCTTGGAGAGTAGAATTTAACAGTGCTATTGGTCCTTATAAAGGTGGGTTGCGTTTTCACCCATCCGTTACCCTTTCTGGTCTTAAATTTCTTGGCTTTGAACAAATTTTCAAAAACTCTTTGACATCACTCCCAATGGGTGGTGGAAAAGGTGGCAGTGACTTTAATCCAAACGGAAAAAGTGACGCAGAAGTAATGCGTTTTTGCCAAAGTTTTATGACAGAACTTTCTCGTCATATCGGTCCAAACACAGATGTTCCTGCTGGCGATATCGGTGTTGGCGGGCGTGAGATTGGCTATATGTTTGGTCAATACAAAAGAATTCGCAACGAATTTAGTGGCGTCTTGACAGGCAAAGGTCTGAACTGGGGCGGAAGCCTTGTTCGCCCTGAAGCGACTGGTTTTGGAAATGTCTACTTTGCAAAAGAGATGCTTAAGACAAAAAACGAAAGTTTTAAAGGCAAAAGAGTTGCCATCTCTGGTTTTGGCAATGTGGCGTGGGGAGCGACAACAAAAGCGACAGAACTTGGCGCAACTGTTGTAGCAATCTCAGGACCTGACGGTTATATTTATGATCCAGACGGCGTAAAAGGCGAGAAAATCGATTTTATGTTGCGTATGAGAGCAAGTGGCCGTGATAAAGTTGAAGATTATGCAAAAGAGTTTGGTGTAGAGTTCCACGCAGGCAAACGCCCATGGGAAGTAAAAGTTGATATCGCACTTCCTTGTGCTATTCAAAATGAGCTTGATGCAGATGATGCAAAACAGTTGATTGACAACGGTGTTATCTGTGTTTCAGAGGGTGCCAATATGCCTACAACTCTTGAAGCAACCAAAATGTTTATTGATGCTGGCGTTCTTTTTGGACCAGGAAAAGCAGCAAACGCAGGTGGTGTTGCAACATCAGGCCTAGAGATGAGTCAAAACAGTATGAGACTTTCATGGACAGCTGAAGAAGTTGATGAAAAACTCCACTCAATAATGGTAAATATCCACGAGAGCGTTCGTAGTGCAGCTGAAGAGTATGGTTTTGCTGGAAACTATGTTGTTGGTGCTAATATCGCTGGATTTAAGAAGATTGCGGATACGATGCTTGATCAAGGTCTCGTCTAAATCAGCAGTGAGAATGGCGCATTTCTGTGTTGTTTTCTTCTCTCATTTCACTTGAAATATATCTATATTCCTTCGTTCATTCGGAAGCAAACGCCTGTAAATGCATGCTAGAGGATAAGAATTTTGACATTATTTTAAATATAGTGAGAATTGCTTTAAGATAATTGACTAGAGGAGAGCTACGATGTTGCCTGTTACCATTATTGCGAATAAGAGAGATGGTAAAAAGTTGTCTTCTACTCAGATTAAATTTTTTATGAAAAGTTATCTTGAGGGCTCGGTTACAGATTATCAAATGTCTGCAATGTTGATGGCGATTTATCTGAATGGTTTTGATCAAGAGGAGCTTTCGATATGGACATCTGTTATGTTGCATAGCGGAAAATTGCTTTCGTTTTCCGGAATTGATGGCCCCGTTGTCGATAAACATAGCACCGGAGGCGTGGGCGATAAGATAAGTATTCCTCTTGCACCGTTGCTTGCTGAGCTTGGGTTTTATGTGCCGATGATTTCAGGTCGCGGTCTTGGCCACACAGGCGGAACACTTGATAAACTTGAGTCAATATCAGGGTTTAATGTCAACCTGCCACTTGATGATTTTAAAAGAATTGTCAGAGACGAGCACTGCTCTCTTATTGGTCAAACAGGTGATATTGCGCCACTTGACAAGCGTCTTTATGCTCTGCGTGATGTAACGGCGACTGTTGCCTCAATTCCTCTGATTGCCAGTAGTATTATGAGTAAGAAGTTGGCAGAAGGGATAGGACGATTGCTTTTAGATGTAAAAGTTGGTCGAGGGGCATTTATGAAGTCTATCGGGCCTGCGGAGGTTCTTGCTGATACGATGATTGGGCTGGCATCAGAGATGCAAACAGCCGTAAATGTTTTTTTTACTGCTATGGATGAGCCGCTCGGATATAGTGTGGGGAACGCCCTCGAGATTGAGGAGTCTCTCGCTGTTTTGCGTGGTGAGCATATTCCGCAAGTGACGGAGCTTGTCGTTGGAATGGCTGCAAAATTGCTCTATTCAGAGGGAATGGTTGATTCGTATCATGCTGGAGTGAAAAAGGCAGAGGAGAAGTTGGCCGATGGCTCAGCATTTGAACGATTTTTAAGAATTTCTGCAGCACATGGAGCCGACATATCACAGCTTGAACATCCAGATAAGTTGCCAAAAGCACCATACAGTAAGCCAATTCGTGCAGAGAAATCGGGATATATCAGCGAGATGAACGCGCTCTCTTTTGGACTCGGTTTGATTGAACTTGACGGGGGAAGAAAGGTTCAAAAAGATGTTATCGACCCTGCAACAGGATTTGTTTTTGCCAAAAAAGTTGGTGACTATGTAGAGAGAGGCGAACTGCTCTATACCATCTATTATCGTACTCAAGAAAAGCTCAGCCGCGCCTTTGATATTGTTGCTAATAGTATAGTGATTGCAGATAAAAAGAGTGAATCACCGCTTATTCTTAATATTCTATAAGATTACTTTGCAAAGTGGTCAAGTAACATCATAATAGTTTTTGCGTCCTCTATTTCACCTGATTTTACCAACTCTTTTGCTTCTGATTTTGTTACTGAAAAGAGGGTGATTTCTTCATCTGGGTCTTCAAAATATTTTCGTTCTCCCTTCGGTATTTTCTCAACAATAGCAGTGAAATAGTGCATATATTCATCGCTATATCCACATGTTACAAAGGCTTGAAATCGTTCCTCAAATGAGATGACTCTTAGACCCATCTCTTCTTCAATCTCTCGTTTCATTGTCTCTTCTGGTATTTCTCCTGGATCCATCTTTCCTGCGGGGATTTCAATGACAGTCTTATCAATAGGACTGCGATATTGTCGCTCTAACCAAATTTTCCCATCACTGGTTATTGGTAAAACGCAGACCGTTTTAACAAACCGGACGGCTGAGTGATGAATCTCCTCTTTTTTATCGTTAAGCAAGGTAATATCGGCAATACGAAAGATTCCCGCATTAAAGACCTCTTTTTCACCGGTTTTGAGCATCTGATTCTCCTGAAATCATACAATCTGTGGCACTCTAACAAAATTATTCGTAAAAAAACAGTATTTATTTACAATGGTTTTGTATTTCCGTAGAGACAAGGCATGCCTTGTCTCCGTTGTTTATAATGAGGGTAGACAAATGAAAACACGATTACAGCGATTACGCAACTTTCAATCAGATGATTTTTGGGCGATGATTTTTGCTCGTCCACTGACCATACTTTTTCTCTATCCTTTTATTGAAAAACGGTGGTTAACACCGAATCGGGTAACAACTGCATCACTTTTTGTGAAGCTTATTGCCCTCTATTTTATCGCTTTTGTACACACTTATACCGGAGCAGTCTGGGGTGCAGTTTTAATCAATTTAGGACTTGTTCTTGATAATATGGATGGCACAATTGCCCGTTATCACGAGACTTCATCAGCTTTTGGAAATATTTATGACAAGGTGACTGATGCTGTTACATTTGTTTTGCTTTTTTGGGCGATGGGATATAGAGCATGGCTTATAACGCACTCGATGTGGGATATTATTCTTCCAATGGCGGGTGTAACAGGAGCATTTATTGCAAATTATAGCAAGTGGATAACAGAGGTTGTTATTAAAGATTTAGAGTTGAAATATCATACCAAAAAGGGCGATTTAGAGGAGTGGGCAACAAAAAAGAGTGCAAAAAGACTACAAAAGCTGCCGCCAGAAAGAACAATAATAGAGTGGCTTAAATGGTTAGGTAGTGCATTTTTATCAATTTTTAAGTTTAATGAGGTCGATATCTATTTCTTTGCTGCACTCTCACTTCTTACTGGCTGGATGTCGATTTTCACGCGAGTTGAATCATTTTTTCTCATATTTGGGCTGATAGGTGGACCCATTGCCTTCCTTTTGAAAATAAAAAAGAGAGAAGCTGAGTTAAAATAAATGGATAAAACAATAAAATTTGCTTTCAAATGGCACTATATAGAAAGGGGAGTACTCGTTTGCTTGATTTATTAGCAAGAAGGGTTACTATATTTAGTAGAGTGCTGTACGAGTTTTGACATATGTCCTTTAAGGGGAGGAGTACATGAAGTTATTTAGAAGTATGCTTTTGGTATTTATTTTGATGATGATGCCTTTGGTAATGGTTGGAGAAACACACGGAACAATGCCGGGTGGTGAGCCAACAATGAGTTTTGAAGATGGTGGTTTGGACTTTTTTGTTTTATTCAACTCTCTGTTGGATGATACAATTACACTGTATGGTGAGACAGCTGCAAATCCACAGGGAGACACCTGTTTGAATAGCAGTCCATTTACTTTAACAGATAAGCATGTACCAAATGATGCTATTGTTGAATCAGCCTATCTTGTTTGGATGGGAGCTGTAGCTCCAGAAAAATTGGGTGATCCAACAGATAATGAGGTTACACTCTCGTTTGATAATGAGAATGCAGCCCACGCAGTAACAGGGACAACAGCCGTTAAGTCCGGTGATGCAGGGAAACTCCTTACTGACACCACTTCACCATTCGATTTTGAAGGTATTAAATTCGAAGACGATGTGGAAGTTGGCTGTAGCGAGACATCAGATGGCTCAACAGTAAGAGCTGAAGTTGGTTATTTCACCTATCGCGTTGATGTAACCGAATTTATGAAAAAAGTACAAAAAGACGGAATGGAGAAGGATGACGGTGCTATCGTTAATAGTGATAGTGGCGTTTTATCTGGAAATGCACTGTATGGTAAATATACGGTTTCTGATCTTGAGTGTACGGATCATGATAATTACAAATGTCGTACAACGATGGTCTCAGCATGGTCATTGATTGTTATTTATAGAAGTGGAAAAATCCGCTCTAAAAAGATTTATTTCTATAATGGTCTCTCTTATGTTCAAGGTGAGCGTTCAAAAGCCGAGGTTTCTGGCTTTAACTTGCCTCAGAACCCAATTGTTCGTCAAACACTGATGGTTGCAGAGGGTGATCCTGCACTTGAAGTAAATCCAACAATGCCAAAAGAGGGCATTATGCTGACAGGTGAAGGCGCAACTGCACCATATCATCTTCACAACAAATGTAATCCTAAGACTGGGTTGGACTATGAGGTATATAACTCAAACTCCTCTATCATAAATTGGGATCCAGAGGCAGCAGAAGAAGATTTGATTTCATGTGTAACTGGTGGAACTGGCGATCAGAAATATGGTATCGATGTTGATACATTCTTGCTTGATGCTGAAAAAGATATCAATCTCCAAGAGCACCTTGCTCGCGGAAACACCAAGATGGATATTACTCTTTCTGTTAATCAAGATGCTATCATTACAAACTTTTTAATGCTCTCTGTTGATACAAAGTCTCCTGGTTGGGATGTTCCCCCAGAGGCAAAGAATCTTCCTTTTACTGATGATAGAGAGAAACAGTGGTGTGCATGTAAGACTAACAACGCTAAAGCAGAGTATTATTGTTATGGTGAGCGTCCTTTCTATTATATGATTAAGGTCGAGAACTGGGGAACTAATATTGCAAAAGATGTCTGGGTAAGTGATGAGCTTATCAATCTGGTATATATTCCAGGAACAACGGAAGTTGCATCAAAATATAGCTCTTCATTGAAGTATTACACAGATTGGAAGCCAATTGCAGATAAAGCTGGCGCAACAGCAGCAGAGAAGTTTCCTCTGAGTGGAAAGGGTGTGAAGGTTGCTGATGAGATGAAGACTTGTGATATCGCTTCATGGACTTGTACCGATACCCGCTTGGTTCGCTTCTTGGTAACACCAAAAAGTGGTCTGTCAAAGAATGCTGTTCTTGAAAATATAGCCGTTATTTCTGATGGTTCTGGAACCCACTACAAGACAAATAATTCATGGCCAATTCCTACGAGTGGTGTTGATTGTGTCGGTCTTGAAAGTTGTTCGCAACCAAAACCTGAAGATTGTGGTGGAATTCCTGATGACACTTGCCATTCTGATGATGACTGTGAAGAAGGGAAGAAGTGTAATGCAGCTGGCGAATGTGTTTTTGATGGCGAGGTTTGTAGTGCGGGAACAATTGTAAAATATACTGTAGGTCCCAATACTCCAAGTGACACATCAAAGCATATCATCTATCGTGATAACGGTGGAAAGTATCTTGTTGCAGGACAGTTTACTCTGAATGCTACAACCTGTGGTAATACAAAGAACTTTTTCTTTACGGCACTTTTTGCAAGCAACTATAGAGAAGATAAGTTGATTGAGTTTCCAGACCAACAAATTGTCTATGATAAAGATAACGATGGTGTCTATACTCAAGGGATTGATACCATTGTTTCAAAGGCTGCTATAAAAGAAAACACAGGATTTAGAATCTTAATTAAAGATGATATGCAGGCGTACACAGGCAGTACTGATCATAACTTCCTTATCCTGACTAAGGTTGACTATCCAAGTACGCAAAAGGTCGGGAAAAAGAGTACTTTTAATCTTTCGATTGTAGCTGCAGACAGTTTTCACGGACAAGATCAGGCAGGGGACCTTGAATTTAAGGGTCTTTCTATAAAGTTTGCAACATTTATGTTAGAGCCAGAGGGAAACTATTTTCTTGCAACTCTTGGATCAAATGATGCCTCTGTTCCTCAGGATCCCACAAAGTGGAAGGGTGAGACCGTCACGGAAATCCCCGTTATGCAGATGTGGACAAAATCAAGTGAAGTTACCAATGAGCTGACAGAGATTGCTATCAAAATGGCTCCTGGCTCTAATATGCGCTTTGGCGATAATATTCCTTCTGTCTCTCTCTATCAAGATAGTGATGGCGATGGAACGGGAGATGTTCTTTTGCAAAAACAGGTGGTTTTTACCGCAAATACAGCTTTGTTTAATGGCTTTGATTTGCCACTTAACTATGGTGAAGGCGAGGATAAGACTTTTGTTGTTCAAGCTGATATGAGAGGAATAGAAGCTGGTCAAAAGGTGATTTTTTATGTTGCTGATCGCAGTCTGAAATTGAAAGATAGTACAACAATTGTTGGAACGCCAATTTATTCAAAGCTATTTCAGTGTACAAACGGCGATGCTACAACCGCGAGAACTTGTCCTATTGAAGACAAAGGCGGTGGCGGAAAATGTACCATTACTTCTGTTAATCAGACAGCTGATATGAGTGTGCTCGCTCTGCTTGCACTTCTTTTGTCAACCGTTTTATTCTTCTCAAGAAGGCGTTCTTCTCGTAAGTAATTAAACCTCACCCCTTTTATTTCCCTCTCCGCACGGAGAGGGGATATATTCCTCTTTTCATTTGATAAAATTCAATAGATAGTGTATTATATATAAGTTGGTTTCAACATTTGTGACATTTTGTTTTTTTGATGCGAGGAAAGGGATGAAAAAAAAGAGAGCAAAAAGGTATCAAGTCGCCACATTTCTTCTGTTTCTTCTCTTTTCTTTTTCTCTAATGGCCGATATTGATGTAGATACCGATATTGATGCAGATGTAGATGTAGATATAGATGTTGATGCTGATGCCGATATTGATGCAGATGTTGATATAGATGTAGATACCGATGTAGATACCGATGTAGACATCTCTCCTTCTCGCTGGGATATTCCTCCCGAATCAAGGGTTTTTCCGTGGAAAGATGATAGAGAAAAACAATTTTGTGCGTGTCAAAAAAATGATGATCGAGATTATGACTATTTTTGTTATAATGGTCGTCCTTTTTATTATATGATTAAGGTTGAAAACTGGGGGAAAGATTTTGCCACAGATGTTTGGGTCAAAGATGAATTGCTTGAGATGGATTATGTGGTCGGAAGTGCTGAAATTGCAAGATACTATAATACTGAAAAGAATTATCATGTTGGTTGGCAGCCGATACCAGAAAAGAGTGGTGAAACAGCTGCTGAGAAATTTCCACTTGGTGGAGATGGTTATAAAATCGCAGATAGAATGGAGCCTTGTGATACCACTACTTGGACTTGTAGCGATGGTCGTTTGATTCGTTTTCTTGTGAAACCGAAAGAGATAATGATAAAAGAGACTATTTTATATAATATGGCTCTGATTTCTGATGGTAGTGGCACTATATACAAGACAAATAAGAGTTTTCCTCTCTCTTTACGAGCAGCCTCATGTGGCGCTCTTCTCGATTGCCTGCAACCGACAAAAGAGAATTGTGGAGGTGTTGATGTTGGTGGGTGCCTAATAGATGATGACTGTGAATCCAATGAGATATGCAGAGACGAAAAGTGTGTTATACAAGAGAATTTATGCCGCGAGGATGAGGTCGATTTTTCTGCTGGAGACTCATCACCTTCAACCGAATTTTCCCACATTATTCCTCACGACAACGATGGAAAGGTGCTTGTTGTTGGTCAATTGAAACTCAATTCTTCTGGTTGTTTACGGACAAGGGCATTTTTATTTGATGAGATTTTTGTAAGTTTGACAACAACCAAGGAGTCTATCGCATTTTCAGATGTGCAGTTGGTATATGATAAAGATGACGATGGGGTCTACACTGATGGCATAGATGTTGTTGTTTCGCAAGAGGCAACAAAAGAGACGGCAGGGTTTAGGCTTGTGATTAACAAGGAGCATCGCAGATATCTCGGACGCGTAGATCACAACTTTCTGATTATAACAAAAGTTGATTATAGTGACGAAATAGTTCCAGAAAACACAACATTTACCTTTGCAATTAGCAGCGCTAAAAGCCTGCATGGAATGAACTCCTACACCACCCTTCAATTTAATGGAAGGAGTCTCTATTTTGCAACATTTATACTTGAGCCATCAGGCAGTTATCTCTTTGCTGGACGGGGAGAAAATGAACCTCATCCACCGAAAACGAGTGATGGGTGGGATGGCGATGAAAATGGTGAAACCCCGGTGATGCAGTTTTGGCTCAAATCAACTATTGAAAATGAGATTACCAAACTTGTTGTGGGGTTGACTCCTTCTTCGACGACTCCTTTTGGAAAAGATCTTGATTCATTCTCTCTTTATCAAGATAGTGATGGTGATGGAGAGGGTGATATATTGTTGAAACGAGTTACGAAATTCAGAAATGATCAGGCTCATTTTGATACATTCCTGACACCTGTTTTATATAAAGCGGGAGAGAAAAAGATTTTTCTTCTCTACGCTGATATACACGAGATAACGAGTAGTGAAGATAGAGCTGTTTTTCAGATAAATGCAGTCGATGTTACCTTGAAAACAGAGGTTAAGACGCTTGGCTTCCCTCTTCTTTCACACACTTTTTCTTGTGATTCGTGGGGCAATTGCCCTGATGATGGTGGTTGTAACGGGACGGGATGCATGTGTTCTATCACAACCGTTGATAAAGGCCCAAAAATATATCTGTTTCTGCTGTTTCTACTGATTTTTCTGTTGGGTGGACTGCTTCTGAGGAGAAGACAATGAAAAAAATAGCGTTTTTACTGTTTCTACTCTTTGCGTTTACTGTTTCAGCAAAGAAGCTTGGTTCAGAAGTTGCTGAATACAGTGGTAAGAAGCTTCAGTGGGATGCATCGCAGCACAGCTATTTTGTTATGTTTAAGTCATTGTTAAAGAATGAGGATACCACAGGTGATTCGGTAGTTAACCCACAGGCCGACCACTGCATAGACGAATCAGTTGGTTCAACCTACCATCTCAATGGAAGACATATTCCACAGGACGCTCATATAAAAAGAGCCTTTCTTGTTTGGACTGGCGCAGTCTCTCAAGAAGATTTAGCGGGTGTTTTAGACAATGATGTTACACTAGAATTCAGCTCGAAAGATGGATATTACTCACTTTCAAAAGAGGTTGAAGTTGTTGCAAAGACGCTTAGTTCGGCTCAGGGTTTTTCATTTGAAAGTTACCGTTTTCCTGATGACCCTGACGAGGCTTATTTTACCTACCGAACGGATATTACAGACTTCTTCACAGATATTCATCGTGAGGGAGAAAAAAAGGGTGTCGCCCTCTCTGGTCTTCAGCTTCTTGGCGATTATAATCTCAAGAATTTCCGATGTGCAGAGGATGTTAAGTATGTGAGAAGGTCAACGATGGTCTCTGGGTGGTCAATCATTCTTATTTACGATTCGGATGAGGTTTTACCGAACAAAATATATATGTACAACGGGTTTTCGGGATATTCTCATGTGCAAACAGAGATGAGCGTAACAGGGTTTATCCTTCCAGAGAGTCCTAGGATTCGTTTGACACTTGCATCATTTGAAGGTGATCCCGGTCGCGCTGTTCTTACAAATCCTGATGGTGGTCCAGCATTTCCTGAAGGTGTCTTGGTGCAGGGAGGACTTCCTGATTGGCTTCCTTTAAGCAATGAATGTAATCCACCTGCAGAAATTCAAGATGCTACCGGTCTTTTTCCGTATGTTGAAGTTTTTAACAGTATATCTAGCCAGTATGGATTTTCTGATACAGACCCAAGCTGTATTGGTGGGACACCTCCTGGATATAATAACATGATGGAATACGGTGTCGATATGGACACTTTTGTGATTGATACGATGAAGCAGGACGACTTTGCGGGCCATTTTTATCAAGGTGGCGATACGATAAATATAAAAATAAGCGCCAATCAAGATTGGATGTTGACAAATTTTCTTATTGTTGCTGTTTCAAGTGGAGAACCTGTCTTTGATATTCCAAATGAGCCTGAAATGTTTGTCTGTAACCACTATACGGGAGATGATTATCGCTGGTGCGATGAGAGTGAAGAGTTCTGGTTTTCTATTAAAGTGCAGAACTGGTCGAATGATCCCGTTAGTAATGTTGTTGTCCGCAATCGTCTTGATACATCAATTATGGAGTATATTCCGGGGACCACTTCATACGCAGTCACCTTTGATGAAAAGTGGGGCGTAATTGAAAGAGATTGGATTCATGTGCCAGATAATGGCGTATTTCCGTTGGAAGATGGGGTCACTCTTGATGCGCTGCCAACGATGCGTCCGTGTAACGAGGATGAGAGTTGGGATGAAGTATCTCCCATTACTCCAGATATCTGTCCAGATACGGCGTTAGTCCGTTTTAAAGTAAAATTGAGACATATTTATGTCCTAGATTCTGTTTTTAATATTGCTACAATTAAGGCGGATGGAATGAGCGATTCCTATGACACGAATGGCGGCATTCCATTATGGATGCCATCGTCTTTTGGAGACAAATGTACACGCACTATTGATATGACGCTGTGTGGAGGCTCTATTCCTTCGATTCTTTGTCAAAAAGATGGTGATTGTCCCGCAGGAAAGGAGTGCAGTGAGGAGGCTGGACGGTGCGTTAATATTGAGAATGCGACACCAACAGAAGGTGTAATTGTAACGGTCTCAAAAGGGGAGAGTCCTTCAGTCGCTACAGAGAATATTCCAATTCTTGTGCCACAAAAAGTTGCCAATCTTGTCATAGGGTCCCTCCTGTTTAATCAGACGGTGGCGCGAGATACTTTTTATAAATTCAAGCAACTGAAACTTGGTGTTACAAGTTCTTCTTCTAACGTATTTTTTACTATCCGATTGATAGAGGATTTGAACAACAACGGCTCTTTTGATTCCTTGGAGCCTGAAGTCGTAAAGGGAGGTGGAATCCCCGTCGCAACACTTTCAAACGATTATAACTATTCAATCTTCGGAGGTTTGAAGCACGCTTTTTTGATTGTTGCCGATGTTAATTATATTGATGTGTCTCCCGATGAGGTTTCAACCTATTTTCTCTCTCTTATGGACCCATTCTCAATAGAGCTTGTTGATGATGGAGTTCCTATTGTGCAGTTGGTTAACAAAAATGGTGACAAGGTGAATAGAATAGACTTTCCAACATTTATGGTGGAGCCTTCAGATGGTTTTATCATCACAAAAGGGATGAATGATCCATCTATTCTCGATCCAAATGATATCAATGGAAGACACGCTCTGATGCAGTTGCGTCTGAAAAGCAACAAACAGAATAGTGTGTTACAAACTCTTCGTATAGGCGTAAATGAAGGTTCAACAAGGCTCGGAGCGGGGATAGCATCGCTCTCTATCTATGAAGATGTGAACGGCGATGGAGTCCTTTCAGATGAGGAGCCACTTCTTGCTGAAGTAAGTGAATTTACTGAGCAAACAGTCGATTTTAACTTGGATTATCCTCTTGTTGCCGATAAAGATTCCTATCTTCTGGTGGTTGGTGAACTTGCTCTAAGTTGCGGAGAAACCGCGCAACTTCGCATAAATCAAAATTCTCTCCAATTGTCACATGTGATGGCGGTATATCAGCTACCTCTTGTGTCGAAACAGTTTGTTGATAGACGAGATATTTGCTCAGCATCGCCGCAAAATTCATCGTGTGAATGTACCATCACAACTGTTGAAAAACCCCCAAAAACATACGCATTTCTACTGTTTTTGCTTATCTTCCCGTTAGTTGGACTGTTTGTGAGGAGAAAACGATGAAGAAAAACAGGACCAAACGGTATCAAGTCGTCACATTTCTTCTGAAATGTATCGGCATGACACCATTTCTACTCTTTGCGTTTGCTGTTTCAGCGGAAATTCATGGAAATATGCCAGGTGGCGAGCCATCATTGACTTTTGAAGATCATGGTCTTGAGTATTTTGTCATGTTTAACTCATTTTTAGATGATACAATCACTTTTTATGGTGAAACTTCCGCAAATCCGCAGGGTGATGTCTGTCTTAGCACGAGTTCATTCACTTTAACAGAAAAACATCTGCCTAATGATGCGATTGTTGAAAAGGCGTATCTTATCTGGATGGGTGCAGTTGCGCCAGACCAACTTGATAAACCAACAGATAATGAGGTGACGCTCTCGTTTTATAATAAGCATACGAAAAAGGTGAAGGCTGGTGATGTTGGCAAACTTCTTACTGATGCTCCCTCTTTCGAATTTGAAGGAATCAAGTTTGTCGATGATGTTGAAATTGGGTGCAGTAACACATTCGATGGTTCAACTGTGCAGGCTGAGGTCGGTTATTTTACCTATCGCGTTGA
>JAGLDR010000046.1 GCA_023145475.1 bacterium | reverse complement strand
TGCGTCTCTACGGATGATGATGTGATTGATAATCGTGGCATGTTGGGAATGATTTATTCGCGATAATATAATGCATTGAATCAGGGCGGTTTCCCACCACCACATTAATGACAAAATTGACCTCCTTCCATTTTTTAAAGGGAAGGATTGAGGATGGGTTAATGTGAATCGGAACGGGGTCGTTCGTATCAAAAAAGATACGGATACTTTAAAAGAAACTCTGACTATTCTAAAGCAAAGTTTACAATAGTCAAGACTAAAGTAAAGTATGGTTTAGAATAGTCGTGCTTTTTTCATCATCAAAGTCATCTGCACAATGAAACAAATGTTCAATCAATAGATAAAAAATTGAAGCATAAACTCCCACCGGGACAAAACTCCTCACTTACTTGATAGCTCTTCTCTTTTTTTGGAAGAAAGTGCGGAGGCATTCATCGAATAACTGCCAGTGATTACAGTTTGTTGCAATCTTGTTTGATTAAATAGAAAACAGGAGGATTACAGCGTCGGTTCTGGCATCAATGTTGCTATAAAAGAGCGGTTTGGGTTTTTATACTTTGGAGGAAAGACAATGAATACTTATTCACAAAAAGTTTTGGATGGACTAAAAGCAAGAGCTCCTTGGGAAGCAGAATTTCTTCAAGCTGTTGAAGAGGTTTTTGAATCTCTTTCACCTATTTTGGATCAAGAGCCTCAATACGAAGAGACAAATCTTCTTGAAAGGGTTGTTGAGCCAGAAAGAACAATTCAGTTTAGAGTTCCGTGGATGGATGATAAAGGCAACAGCCATGTCAATCGTGCATGGAGAGTCGAATTTAATAGTGCAATCGGTCCATACAAAGGCGGACTCCGTTTTCACCCTTCTGTTACCCTCTCTGGTCTGAAATTTCTTGGATTTGAGCAAATTTTCAAAAATAGTCTTACCGGTTTGCCACTTGGTGGTGGAAAAGGCGGCTCTGATTTTAATCCAAATGGAAAGTCAGACAATGAAGTTATGCGTTTCTGTCAAAGTTTTATGACAGAGCTTTCGCGACATATTGGACCAAACACAGATGTTCCCGCAGGTGATATCGGTGTTGGTGGTCGTGAGATTGGCTATATGTTCGGTCAGTACAAACGAATTAGAAATGAGTTTGCTGGTGTTTTGACAGGAAAGGGGCTGAACTGGGGTGGAAGTCTTGTAAGACCAGAAGCAACAGGATTTGGAAATGTCTATTTTGCTGAAGAGATGCTGAAAACAAAGAACGAAAGTTTCAAAGGCAAGAGAGTTGCCATTTCAGGATTTGGAAATGTTGCGTGGGGCGCCACAAGAAAAGCAACAGAGCTTGGCGCAACAGTTGTTGCAATATCTGGGCCAGATGGATATGTTTATGATCCTGATGGAGTCAAAGGCGAAAAGATTGATTATATGCTTGAGATGCGAGCAAGTGGCCGAGACAAAGTGCAAGATTATGCTGACAAATATGGTGTTGAATTTTTTCCAGGAAAGAGACCATGGGAAGTTAAAGTTGACATCGCTCTTCCGTGTGCAATTCAAAATGAACTTGATGAAAAAGATGCAAAATCACTCATTGAAAACGGTGTTATCTGTGTTTCTGAAGGTGCAAATATGCCAACAACTCTTGAAGCGACAACGATGTTTATCAAAGCTGGTGTTCTTTTTGGTCCTGGCAAGGCAGCCAACGCTGGCGGTGTTGCAACATCCGGTCTTGAGATGAGTCAAAACAGTATGAGACTTTCGTGGTCAGCAGAAGAGGTTGATAAGAAACTTCACGATATTATGATTACAATTCATAAGAATGCGATGGAAGCGGCTGAAGCGTATGGCCACCCGGGAAATTATGTTATTGGTGCAAATATTGCGGGATTTAAGAAGATTGCAGAGGCTATGTTGGATCAAGGTCTCGTCTGACCCGACTGACGCTTTTGGCGTATCTGTTTGTTTCTTTTCCGTCGACCTTCGTTTGAAATAACGTTAGTATGTCTGCACTTGGTCGGCGGACAGACGCCTCAATCTACATTCAAAATCATCAGTCGTACTTAGTGTTGATTACCTTGATTTACCTTCTTGTTTCTGATAAATTCTAATTATGAAGATTGAGAAGACAACCACCCCTCTTCACAAGAAGATGCACGCTTCGATTGTAGATAGCGAGAACAAAAAGCAGAAGGCTTTCTATCACATAATAAAATATGCGCAACAAGGTGAGCTTCTAGGAAGCTTTCTTGATAAGACATCAGTCATTCTCAGTGGTATCATTGCGTGTGACGGCGTACGAATTGTTGCCAAAGAGTTAGATAATTTTTATTGCTATGACAGTGACTCAAATGGCGAGATTGTTGCTCTCCCCGAGTTTGGGAAACTCTCTCATTCGTCTGATGTTTTATCAGTATTTGATTTGGAAAAGGCGGTGTTTTTTAATCAAATGAAGCATGATAATTCTCTTGTTACCGATGCAGGCGGGATAATTGTGTCGCACCCAACCGTTGATAGCTCTGTTGTAATAAAACAGTCTGGGATTCCTCATAGATTTTCAATTGCTCTAGAAAAAGATGTTTTATCTTTTCTTATTCTTCCTATTATTTTCAATAAAGAGCCGATTGGAACCATTACACTTCTTTCGCATGAAGAGAGCCATTTTCAGATGCGTGACGCTCTTTTATATCATGAATTTTTTGAACTTATAGGAATTGCACTGAACCATAGGCATACTCAGGTGCATCTTCGGGAGCGCATCAAGGAGTTGACCTGTATTTATAAAATTGCGAAATTAGGAGCAAATCTCTCACTCACCCTTGACTCCCTGTTTTATTTGATGATGGAGGTCATTCCGCCTGCCTTTTTATATCCAGAGATAACATTCTCTAGAATTCTGCTTCATGGAAAAAAATATTCTCTGCCAGATTATAAAAACCCGTTTGACGACGAGAGCCTTCTTACCAGCAATATCGTGGTGAAAGGGGAGGTGTGTGGAAGAGTTGAAGTTGGCTATTCGGAGGAGAGAGTCTCTATCCATCAAGGTCCGTTTTTAAAAGAAGAGATTAAACTTATTGATAATATTTCACGAGAAATTGCACTTATTATTGAAAGGCAAGATGCAGAGCAAAAAGAGAAGGTGTTGCAAGAGCAGCTTCTGCATGCAGATAGACTGATAACTATTGGTCAAATGGCGGCAGGTGTCGCTCATGAACTTAATGAACCACTAGGTAGTATTCTTGGTTTTGCTCAATTAATTCAAGGTAATAGCAATCTAAATAATCAATCTTCGCAAGATTTAGAAAAGATAGTCTCAGCATCGTTGCACGCACGAGAGATTGTAAAGAAATTATTGATTTTTGCGCGACAAATGCCACTTGAAAAGGTTGCTGTCAACCTTAATCAGTTGATAAAAGAGAGCCTCTATCTTTTGCGTCCTCGACTCCATAAAAGTAATATTACGCTGCAACTTGAACTTGATGAAACTATTCCTGAAGTGAAAGCAGACCTCTCTCAAATGAATCAGTTGATAATCAATCTTTCCGTCAATGCGATGCAAGCGATGGCTGATGGTGGCACACTTACAATTTCAACAAACCATGATATGCATACGGTGACACTCATCTGCAAAGACAGCGGAACGGGAATGAGTGAGACGACACAGAATAAGATTTTTCTCCCCTTCTTTACCACGAAAGATGTTGGAGAGGGGACGGGACTTGGTCTGCCAGTTGCTCTAGGAATCGTAAAATCACACGGTGGTCTTATTTCTGTTGATTCGATTGTCGGTGAAGGGTCAAAATTTACCATAAACCTTCCTGTGAGGAGCTCAGATGAATAAAAAAACAATTCTTGTTGTTGATGATACTGCGGATACTCTTGAACTTATTCAGAGGAATCTTCTCGCTTTTGGTTATAAGGTATTTACCGCTTCAAGTGTGAATGATGCGATTTTACTTCTGTCAAAAGCAGAGTTTAATCTTGTTATTACCGACTATAAAATGCCTGAAATTAGCGGTTTAGAGTTGATTCGTCATGTGAACGAGAACTTTCCGACCACGGCTATCATAATGATTACAGGATATGCAACTATTAAAAACGCTATTGATGCAGTCAAGATGGGTGCAGAGGAGTATTTGGCAAAACCTTTTACTAATGAAGAGCTTTTTGAAGTTGTTGAGCGAGTATTGAAAAAGCAGAAAAATAGGCAGTCGTGGGAGTCCGTAGAAACCGAGCAATCGAAATATGGATTGATAGGCAATTCGCTTGCAATGCAGAAGGTATATACACTCATTCAGCGAGCCTCGGCTGCCAATGCAACGGCACTGATTACCGGTGAAAGTGGAACAGGAAAAGAGTTGGTTGCCAGAGCAATTCACTATTCAGGCGAGCGGAGCTCAGCTCCTTTTGTGCCTATTAATTGTGGCGCGATTCCTGAGGCTTTGCTCGAAAGTGAGCTTTTTGGCTATTTGAAAGGGGCTTTTACCGGAGCAAACGAAACGAGAGCGGGGTTTTTTCAAACAGCGGATAAGGGCACGATTTTTCTTGATGAAATTTCAGAAGCGTCACTAGCGATGCAGGTGAAACTGCTCCGAGTACTCCAAAGCAAGGAGTTTTGCATGGTTGGAGCAAATCGGACGCAAACGGTGGATGCGAGAGTGATTGCCGCATCCAATAAAAATCTTTTTGAACTGGTAAAAAATGGTGGGTTTAGAGAAGATCTCTTTTTTAGACTGAATATTATTACGATAGATTTGCCACCATTGCGAGATAGAGGTGGTGACATCGTCATTCTTATTCGCCATTTTTCAGAGAAATTTAGTAAGGAGATGAAGACGATTGCACCTGGTTTTACAGAAAAAGCGGTTGAAGCATTAAGGGGATATTCGTGGCCAGGAAATGTGAGAGAGTTAGAAAATGTTATCCAGAGAGTTGTGGTTATGAATGACTCTCAGTATGTCCATGTCCATGATTTGCCCGAGTATATGAGATATTCGATTTCTCATAAACAGTATCTGAATAAGTCGCTCGAAGTTGTTGAGCTTGAACATATAAAAAATGTCCTTTCAAATGTTGGTGGCAACAAGACAAAAGCGGCAGAAATCCTTGGAATTGATAGGAAGACTCTGCGAGAGAAACTCAAAAAATCTGAGTAGAAGGGGTACTTCGATACAACTGGTCATCGAGTGATTGCGAAGCAATTGTATCGAGATGCCCAGTCACTCAGTGACCTGAATTGGCAGGAATTGAAGTGAATCGGATGAATAACGAAGAAATGCGCTATCCTACTCAGTTGGATCTGAGACTTTGCCCATAAATAACACACTCCCATTCCTATCATCACGAATAACAAAAAAGAATGGACTGTTGGCGCGGAATGTTGTCGGTGCACACTCATCAACTATCTCAACAACTGTTGCAGCTGCCGCCTCAGTTCCCTCTTCTGTCACTTCAATAAAAGCTTTATGTTTTACATTAGAAATGTGTGGGTTTCCCTCTGAAGGGTCAGTCATTTTATCAAAGCCACCTCCGTATGCCT
>JAGLDR010000045.1 GCA_023145475.1 bacterium | reverse complement strand
GGTGACTGCTTATCAATTGTTGTCAAAACACTACATGTTTTTCCATCAAATCCCGATTGATGCGTATCAACATACCCAATCTCACTTACCGTCTCTCTTACTACTTTTGGAATATCAACATATCCAGTCGTGGTAATTTCGCCACCGACAACAACAAGACCTGTTGTCACAAATGTCTCACAAGCGACACGACTTTTAGCATCGTTTTTCAACATCGAGTCTAAAATAGCGTCAGATATTTGATCAGCGACCTTATCAGGATGCCCCTCTGTTACCGATTCTGATGTAAAAATGAAATTACGACTCATAACTATCCTCCAAAAACAAAAAATCCCCCGCTAAAAGCAGGGGATTCAAAAAATCTAGAAAAAAACTCTGCGGTAAACCGCACGCTGGTTTTAACGCTTGCTGAACTGGAAGTGTGCTCTTGCACCCTTTTGTCCATATTTCTTACGCTCCTTCATACGACTATCGCGACGAAGAAAACCCTCTTTTTTCAAAGCTGGACGACTGTCTGCATCCCAGGCAACAAGTGCTCTAGAAATACCGTGACGGGCAGCATCAGCCTGCGCTGAAATTCCGCCACCTTTAACCATAATTAAAAGGTCAAAGCGACTTTCTGTCTCTGTAAGCACCAATGGTGACAAAACAGTTTTCACATTTGCATCTGTATAAAAATAATCTTTTACTTCACGACCATTGATAGTAATTTTACCTTTACCTGGTCTCAAAAAGACACGAGCAATTGCCGTTTTTCTTTTACCTGTTGCATACCACTGATCCATCGTTATCTCCTAAAACTCTAGTTTTTCAACATTTTGTGCCTGATGAGGATGCTCCGCACCGGCGTATATCTTCAGCTTGCCAATAACCTGACTTGCAAGTTTATTCTTTGGCAACATTCCTTTTACAGCATGTCTGATAAGATGATCTGGATGACGCTCTTGCATATCTCGTGCATTTCTCATCGTCAAACCACTTTGGTAGCCAGAATAGCTGTAATACTTCTTCTGGTCCCACTTCAGTCCTGTCAATACAATCTTATTTGCATTGATAACAACAACATAATCACCAACATCCGTACTCGGTGTATAGTTAGCTTTGTTCTTTCCACGAAGCACGTCAGCAATTTTCACTGCCAATCGTCCAAGTGTGGCACCTTTTGCGTCAACAACAAACCATTTGTGATTAACGTCTTCTTTTCTTTGGTATCTAGTAAGTTCCATATCTCGTCCTTCCGCCCAAGTTAGCAAAAAAAGCGTGGGTATATTACCGAGTGTTGAACGGTTGTCAAGGAAATAATACACCTCTTTCATTTAGAACTTTTCTCACACACTCCAAAGAAATACTTTTTTGCTATTTTCTTGATTTCTTGCTCTACTATTTTACGCTATGCACATATAGTTTGTATAGGAACTACATCATGTCTTGGGTTGCACTTGCTTCATTCGCCTCGTTTGGCATTTATACATTAATATTCTTTCTTTTAGCGATGACAGGTCACCGCTCTGCTCTCGGGCGAGC
>JAGLDR010000044.1 GCA_023145475.1 bacterium | reverse complement strand
TCACAAAAAGAGTGGCAACACCTGCGTCTAATTTTCTTCGTTTAATAACTTCAACAAAACCGTCTCCCATCTCCCAAATGTTAATAACAGGATCCAGATAGGTGTCCGCCAATCTATTGCTTCCACTTTCAAGTAGAGAGGTAATTCGTGGATCTTCAAGTGATTCCAATGGTGATTTATACGCCCGATAAGTGTATCGATAATAATTTATTCCATTTGGGGATGCGTAGGGTCTATACGCTCTGGCGGCGGTATTTGTATTAAGAAAATAGTCTGGATTAACTTCTTTATCTACTCCCTCTCCTTTCAAATACTCATCTGCGCTTTTTTTAGCATATCCTGTTGAAAGTGTGTACTGCATAAAAGAAGCACCGTTACCCTCTATATCGTAGTTATCAACAGCTTCAACCTTACTTTCCCATATATCATAATATGTGGACTGATTTTCCAAATCTTTTTGCCACTTCCATCTGTTTGTCTCTTTTCCAGGGACAAAACCTTTTGAAACAACAGGAATGGTATAAAATTCTGATTTATTAGATACTCTTATCATCGTTGGTTGTTTCCAGGAGTCTTTACCATCTTCATCAACTGGTTTTGGATCACTTCCATGGCTAAATCCGTATGAAATCACACCGTTGCTGTTCTCTCCTTGCTCTTCAGCATATTTTTTTGAAAGCGTGCAATAACCTAAATCACCCCATTTATCACCTGCGTATTCTGTCGAGCTCATCCAACAGTAACGATTATCAATATTGGCACCAAAAGGCACATCTGACTCAGAAAGTTCTATATTCTCAAGTGTTATCGAATGGTTGTGAAGAAGAGACACATCGGTATAGGTTGCCGTATCATTGCTGCTAAGCCACTTATCATAACTTTCACCCCATACTCGAACGAAACCAAAGTCTGTTGTATCACATGCATCGCCTTTACCATCAAGGTTGTGATCCGGTTGCCAATAGTATGCTCCATTGATTACCGTGCCGTGTAGATAGGTGTTGGGATTCAATTGAGCACCACCACCCCACACTACAACATCATTTTGGTTTGTATTGGTAATAATATCCTCTGGAAAACAATATCCATTTGTATCCTTTCCGTTAAGACACATTCCAACAATAAGTTCTGAATCGGAGCGGAATGGTTTTACTAAGGGGTTAATATGATTGGGGCAACTATCAATTAGGTGACGGTTTGGACTATTTTCTACGATAGCAAGATAATTATCTCCGTTGAGATAAAAAGATGGTTCCCACCTATTTTCTCTTAAATATTCTAACCGCTCTTTTTTAAATTTATCCACAGCCTCAAGTCTTTGTTTATAGGTTAATTGGTTATAAAAATAGAGACAACTTTTTCTTTCATTAGACGGGTTATTGCAAACATAATCACCAACATGGTGACCATATTCATCAATCGTATCATTATCAAGACAAAAATTGACATCACCAAATATTTGATGAACAAGAGGACATTCATCTTCACTATTTTTAATTCCATCTTTATCAATATCCTCACATATATACCCCATGCCATTATTATTATAATCTTCTTGTTCGGGATTGTAGTCATAGGGACAATTATCGTATAAATCTTTTATTCCATCTTCATCAGAGTCTTTTAATGCTTTAAAATGAAATATAAAAACATCATCTACTGCTTCATTTTGTAAAAACACAACATGAATATCGCCATTCTTTGCTGGGTAAATATCCATACCCTCCATCTCTCCACAATAGGTTCCCCCTTGAAATTTGAAGTTTATAAACTGAGTAAAATTATAATCAAGAAGGTGCATATTTTTATTTAACCAAAATTTATCATTAAGTTCATTTTGTGTTAAATGTTTTTTATCAATTTCATAAATATATAATCCAGCATAATCAGAATCTTGTTTCTCAGCCACTCTCACAAAAAAACGACCGTTGGGTGAAAAACTTCCTCCAGAAAAACTCCCAACGATAGATGGTGCTCCTTTCAAATTAATGACTCTAACTATAAGATCATTGCTGAAAACGCTGTTTTTCTCAAAATCTTTTTTAAATCCTTTAATTCTTCTATTGTTACTGCTCAAATATAAAAGATTATCCATTTTATTGAAGAATAGAGGTTCGTCTGCAAAATTATTCATACAAGACCTAAAAATAAAACCATCATTTTCAATATAATTAAAGGTAGCCAGTACATCATCTCCAGTTCCTCTAGTTGGAGAGACTACAACATACAGTAAATTTTCAGCATGATTATATGTTATTTCCCCAATATGTGCATCGTATAAACCGTGAGTAGGATTAATATGGTGTCGAAGTTCAAAGCAATTGCTTTCTTGCATTGTTTCAACAATAAACTCAAGATCAATGCTAGCAACAGGATGTCCAAAGTCATCTGTGTTAAATAGTCCTATTCCGCCTATTCTATCATTATTTATAATAAATCGTAAATCTGTGGCGTGAGCATAAAAATAAGAGGTAGAAGTGTAATATACCATACCTTGAGCTTCTCTTGCCCAAGAATTAGCAGATTCATTCGGGTTTCTTGATGAATGGCATAATTTTAGAGGATTCGTCTCGTCAGTGCCTACAATAGGATCTAAACAATCATGAGAAACGGAACTATTACTTACAACCTCAATATCTCCTATTTTAATATGATATTCACCAATGCCTGAGAAAAGCTTAAATGTAGTCAAAGCCAGTAATAAAAAAACTATTCGTTTCATGTCAGTATTTTCTCCTTAAATTATCCAACTGCATCATTAATTTGTAAGATTGGTAAGACGACAGCGAATACAATAAATCCAACCACTACTGCAAGTGCAATAATCATAATCGGTTCAAGAAGTGCCGTCAGTCTATCTAAAATATATCGTACCTCTTTTTCATAACTGTCTGCCAGCGTTTCAAGCATCTCTTCGAGCTCGCCACTCTGCTCACCAATTGCAATCATTTGGGTAACAATTGGAGGAAATTCACCAGAGCGTTTCAGAGGAACAGCAATTGATTCACCCTCTTTTATGTTTTCACGAGCGGCGTGGACAGCATCTGCAAGAATTTTGTTTCCAATAACCTGTTCAACAATATCAAATGCAGTCAGAATTGGCACGCCTGCAGTCAAGAGTGTGGACAGCGTTTTTGAGAAACGACTGATGGCAACCATTCTATTTACCTTGCCAAATTGGGGCATAGTCAGTTGTACTCGACTCCACCACAGCTCTCCTGGCTCTGTTTTTATATAGCGTGAAAAGAAATAATATCCACCAACACCGACAATAATAATCAACCACCACCACGAGCCTATAAAACCACTTAACCAGATAAGAACGCGTGTTTGAAAGGGGAGGGCCATATCAATATCTTCAAACATTTTTGCTAGTTTCGGAATAACAACAGTAAAGAGCACGCCAACAACTAGAACAGCAACACCCATCAAAACAAGTGGATAGGTCATTGCGCCCTTAACTTTGTTTTTAAGATCGACCTGTGACTCCATAAAGTCAGCAAGTCGCAATAAAACTTTGTCGGTTGCGCCACTTTTTTCGCCAGCGGCAACCATATTGCAAAAGAGATCATCAAATACTTTCGGAAATTCTCTCGCACTTTTTGAAAAACTATATCCCTCTCTGATTCTATCTTTAACGATAAGCATAACCTCTTTCAGATAGGGGTTTTCTTGTTGAATTGCTACGGCATTTATTGATTCATCAAGGGGGATTTTTGCCTTTTGCAGTGTTGCTAAAAGACGAGTCATTGCAGATATTTCTGGCAATGAGACTCGATTTCTAAAAATATTTTTGATATTGGCAAACGAGTCTATTCCACCTTTGTCGCTTGTTGACTTCTTCTTTATCTCAACGATATACATACCGTTTGCCTGAAGTTTCATCATAACGGCACTACTGCTCTCTCCTTCTAATGAGCCTTTTATCTCTTTTCCGGCTGCATCGATAACTTTATAGGAGAAGAGTGCCACTAGGTATCCTCCTGCGTTTTAATCAAGACTTCTTCAGGAGATGTTAACCCTTTTATCGCTTTTAATGCTCCATCTTCTCGCAGTGAAAGCATTCCATTTCCTGCGGCTACTTTTCGTATTTCACTTGCGTCAGCGTGGGCAATTACAGCCTTTCTGATGGCATCATCCATAGGCAGCATCTCAAAAATTCCAATTCGACCAATATAGCCAGTATTTGCACACTTTTCGCAGCCAACAGGCTTGTAAAAAGGTTGGTTTTTATACTCTTGAGCATCGAGACCGAGCTCTTGTAAAACTAATTCATCTGGATAGTATTTTTCACGACAGACGGGGCAGAGTTTTCTGACCAATCGTTGTGCAAGAATACCAATAACCGTTGAAGAGATAAGAAATGGTTCGATTCCCATATCAATCAGTCGGGTAAATGCCGTTGGTGCATCATTTGTGTGCAGCGTACTGAAGACTAAGTGACCTGTTAAGGAGGCATTTATCGCAATATCTGCTGTCTCTTTATCACGAATTTCACCTATCATGATAATATCAGGATCCTGCCTCAAAATAGAGCGAAGACCGCTCGCAAATGTCAGTCCAATCTTACTGTTTATATGAACTTGGTTAATTCCTTTCAGTTGATATTCGACAGGATCTTCTTCGGTGATTATTTTTACATCTGGGCTGTTGATTTCAGTAAGTGCCGAGTAGAGTGTTGTCGTCTTTCCACTACCTGTTGGGCCTGTTACCAATAAAATTCCATGTTTTTTTCTAATCAATTTTCGCATAGCAATCAAATCTTTTTGCAAAAATCCTGAGTTGTCCAAACTAAGCACTTGAGAGCGTTTATCGAGGATACGAAGAACAACTGATTCTCCGTGGACACTTGGCAGTGTTGAAACACGAAAATCGACATCATTTCCTGCAATTTTTACTGCAATATTACCATCTTGAGGCAGTCTCTTTTCAGATATATTAAGTCGAGACATAATTTTAACACGAGTAATAAGTCCAGACTGTGCCGCTTTAGGAACCGATTGCACAGGATAGAGTTTTCCATCTTTACGAAAACGGACAACAACCTCATCGGCAAATGATTCAAAGTGAATATCACTGACTTTGTCTTTTACCGCTTTTGCAATCATACCGTTGACAAAGCGAATAATGGGTGCTTCATCGTTACTATCAATCAAATCGGGAATGGTAGTCGATTCATCTGCCATATCCTGAAATTCATCCTCTTTGAGCTGATTTTCATCAGAGCTGAGGCGGCTATACGCTTGATTGATAAGTTCATCGAGGAGAGTCGATGTGGTAAGCAGTGGCTGCGGAGAGGCACCATAAAGCATGTAGAGCTGATTCATTAAGACAAGATTATAGGGAGATTCAACAGCAACAAAGAGAGTATCATCTTCTTGATAGAGTGGAACGGCACGCATCTTTCGTGAGAGATGGATAGGAAAGAGCTCAAGGAGCGTTTCATCAAGTTTTTCAATCTCTTTTTTCTGTTCAAAAAGGGGGAAACCACTCTCTTCTGATAGAAGTCGCACCTGTTTTTGAGGTGTTATAATTTCTTGATGAAGAAGCTCTGTTAAAACATCATACGGAGTTGGTTGTTCGCCAAGTTCAAGCAGTACTGCCTGTGCCTCCTCAGATGTTATCTCATTAGCCTCTTGTAATCTGAGAATAAAAGACATTATAATTCATCCTCATCATCGAGATTCTCATCTTGCAGGCTTGGAACTATCTCCTCTTCTTCTCCCTCGAGCGGATCTACTGTTTTTGAGGTTCCATCACTTTCAACAATTAAAGAGCGGCGTACATTCTGTTTGTGAAGGCGCTCTAGCTCTATCTTTTCATTAAATTCTGCTTTAGCAAGCTCTTTAGCAAGCGCAAGCAGAGCTCCTCGTCGTTTAGACATAAATGTTGATCCACGATACTCTTCAAGCGAGCCATAAAACTTTCGTGCAAAATCTTTCCTTTCCTTCATTTTTCTGTTGAGAATGCGTGCAAAATCCTCTTTCCCTTCCACAATATGAGGGGTGATGATGATAAGAAGATTGACCTTTTTCTCACTTTTCACTTTGTATTTAAAAAGTGCGCCGAGTACAGGAATGTCACCAAGAAATGGGATTTTACTCTCAGTATCGGTGATGACGGTTTTCATCAATCCACCGATAACAATTGTCTGCTCATTTTCAGCGTTGATAATAGTTTTTGCCTGCCGTTTTGTTGTGGCGTATCCGTACGGGGTGTTTTTTCCTAGTTCTGTAATTTCTTGATTGATGTCGAGTGTCATATAACCACTTTCATTGATTTGTGGTTTTATCTTCAATTTTAGAGCGACATCTTCTCGTTTGTAGGTTACCTGACTTCCAGAAACGCCATTAATGATATTTCCTGTTGGAAATGGAATTGTTTCACCAACGATAATTTCTGCTTCTTCATTGTCGGTTGTCATCAGGTGTGGAGTACTGAGGACATTGACATTTGCATCCTCTTTTGCTGCATTCAAAATAAGCCCAAGAGAGGGGACACCACCACCAAGTCCAAGACCAGGGATACCATCACTGCCGGGAATTGCTGGGCCAAGAATTCCTGAAATGAATCCAGGGTTTGCATTTGGAGCGAGTGCCTTTCCAAAAAAGATTGGCACCTGTTCTCCACCGATATTTGCCGCAAATCCACCTGCCGCAAAGACATTTCCATATTCAAGGCTGTCGTCAACACTGACCTCTAAAATAGCGGCTTCAACAAAGACCTGCTTTCTTCGAACATCAAGCTTTTCAATGACCCTTTTTAGATTTTTGAAATCTTTAAAACTAGAGACGATGACCAGCGAGTTAGTTGATTCATTTGCAGAGATGTTAATCTCACCTTCAAAGACATCTGCACCCTTTTTCTTATTTTTTCCACTTTTTCTCTTGCTTTTAGAGACTTTACTCAGTGTTTTGACCATATCTTTTGCTTTGGCGTTTTGTAATTTTACAACATGAATTTCACCATCACCTTCAATATTTTTATCAACCATCTTAACAATTTGGACAATGATTCGATAGACATCGTGTGAGCACATAATGAGGAGCTGTTCACTTCTGTCATCTGCAACAACATGAAGATAGATATTCTCGTGGAGTCCAGATGCTTGTTCATCAAGTGCTGCTGCTGTTTTTTTCGCTTTTCTAGATTTAGCGATGCCTCCCATCATAGGAGCTGAGGTTTTAGTTTTCTTTTTACGAGAGCCTTTTTTCTGGAAATCTTTAAAGACATCGGTAATCAATTTTTTTGCATCAGAGGCAGAGACAAAGTCAACAGGGAGAAAGTGTAGTTTGACACTGTTTGCCTCGTGGGCAACATCAACCTCTTTTATAATCTGTTGCATCCTTTTGATGTTAGCTGCGTAGTCAATCATAATAAGTGTTTTGTCATCAACAACATAGGATGTTGCACCTTTGCTTCGGAATATTTTCAGCATCTTATCAACATCGCTTGCGGCCATGTGATCAAATTTTAAAATTGTGGCAACCATCGTAAAGAGATTTGGAACCTTGCCGTCTTTATAAAAAGGGACAGCAGAGGTTCTAACAAACTTTTCAGGTCTGATGACAATATATTTTCCACGCGGGGTAACACTGTAGCTGTTAATCGAAAGAAGAAGCAAGAATGTGCGATAGGCCTCCGCAAGTGAAACAGGTTTGGTTGAGAGCATATGTACCTTTTTCTTGCCTAATCTGTCGTCGGCTAAGATAAAGTTTCTCTGTGTCATCAAGGCAAACCACTTAATAACATCAATAAGAGGTGTGTCAGGAAAGTAGAGCTTTACTTTTGTGTTCTTTTTAAGCGGTTTTGCTTTAGGAGCATCAATTTTAAGTGCTGTTCCAAGCCCTTCTGAGCCATCTGACGGCGGTTCAACGATATTCTTGCCAGTTGCCTTCCGAGCCTCTTCCTCTCTCTCTTCCTTTCTCTTTTTTGCCTTCTTCTTCTCTTTCTTTTCGATACTCTTTGGCGAAAAAGGTTTGATTTTTTTGATGGTTGGCCGAAGCTTTAATGGAGCCTTTAAATCTGTTGGAGGGGCTGCATTTGTAACTTGGCACACAAAAAATACAAGAATTACCATAATCCACGCTTTCATCATCTATCTCCTATTCAACCGAATAATCTAAAGTCATAGTTTCGCCCCGTCTTTTCACATCGAGAGAGAGCTTTGAGGCTGTTTGAAGACGAGAATATGCCTCAAGTGCTTTATCAGGACTTGACAGTTCGATGCCATTTATTGATTTAATAACATCACCGTTTTTTATACCTATACTGCGGTAAATACTGTTTTTCTTGATGGCATAAATCTTGAAGCCACCCTCTTTAGCTGGAACAATACGAGCTTGGCGGGCAAGGGCATTTAGATTTGATGTCATCTTCTGCAATTCCGCGCGCTTTAGTACATATTGATTTTCACCTACTTTTTGTACCATTCCATCGTTGTCACTTGATGATGCACCGTTCTTTTTTGCTGTTTTATTTTGCGGTTGGTTTGCCTCTTTGCCGACATCTTCTCCAAGGCAACGAATGCCTGATGATGTTTGAAAAGCAACGACATTCCAGCGAATACCAATTACCGTTATTCCTGTTTGCACCTCTTCTGAAATGCGAAGTACTTTTGTTTCACGCTCTTTTCGCTTTCCAATACCTATCTGTACTGTTGACTGATCTTCAGGAATTGCCTCGATTGTGCCAAGAAGGTCAACACCAGCAAGTTCAGAGCACGATGAAGGGTTATCGAGGAAAAAGAGTACATCCTCTTTTGAGCTTGTAGGAGAGTTAGAGTCAGTGTTAATCCCAATTTCAACACCACCAAAGGAGATATCTCTATTGTCAATATCAAAGATGTTGTGATGAGCAATTTGCGATTTTCCCTGAGAAAAACGCAGTAACTCTTTCTTTTTTGATGACGGGTTAAAAAGTGTTTGATAGTAGTTTTTCTCAACTGAGGTATAGACAAGATGAGAGCCAGCAGCAAAAGAGATGGCAAGCTGCACAATAGAAAAGATTAACAAAACTATTGTTACAAAGAGAAATATGTTAAGTCCAGTTCTAATCTTCATCGGTGCCCTCGCTCATTCACAATCCACGCGCAATCCTTTACTTTAGTGCAAATATCGTGCCGTTTGACACTTTTAATGATTACAGGTGATTACGATTCTGCTGCGTAGTGACAAAGAGTCGAATTGACAGATTGTCAAGAGTTGGTGCATATATACAACTTGACATTTATTTCTAATTATTGCACCCTTCCTCACCCCTTGATGGAGGAAGATAATGTCCTATCCTACTGAGTTGCTAGCACCTGCTGGCTCTTTTGATGCAGCAATGAAGGCGATTCAAGCTGGAGCTACTGCTCTATATCTTGGACTGCAGACCTTTTCAGCGAGAAAGGCAGCCCGTAATTTTGATATGATGCAATTGCGGAGAGTTCTCACAGAATCGCGCCGCACTGGTGTTAAGATTTATTTGACAATTAACACTGTTATTTTAGAAAAAGAGAGTGCCGAGGCAGTGCGTATAGTTCTGGAGGCGGAGCGACTAGGAGTTGATGCAATAATCGTTCAAGATGTTGGTTTTGCTACACTGGTTCGCGCTGCCTGTCCAACCCTTGCTATTCACGCATCAACGCAGATGTCTGTACACAATATTGATGGTGCTAAAATGATGAGTTCATTAGGTATATCTCGTGCTGTGCTTGCAAGAGAGTTAACGCCAGCGCAGGTTGGTCTGATTCATAATGCTGTGCCAGAGCTTGAGCTTGAGGTTTTTATACATGGCGCACTTTGCTACTCATTTTCTGGGGTCTGTTTTGCCAGCGGAATGGAGGCAGGGAGAAGTGCGAATAGGGGCGAATGTGCCCAGTTTTGTCGTTCACGATATGATATGGAATCAAAAAAAGAGGGTTTTTATTTTTCCTGTAGTGACCTTGTGTTGCATGAAGATATTTTTCGCTATATTGAGGCGGGAGCACTCTCTTTGAAAATTGAGGGAAGAATGAAATCTCCCTCCTATGTTTATCACACGACAAAGCTCTATCGTTCAATTTTAGAGGGAAATGAGTCAGAGCAATTGAAGCAGAATAGTGCTATTGTATTTGCTCGGCAACAGGCACGACCCTATCTGAAGACAAACAGAGGAGATCATCTGATTGACTCTCTCCATCCTGGACACCGAGGCGTTTTTCTTGGAAAGATTGAGCGGATTACAGATGATGGGGCACTCATTCGTCCATCTCATACTATTTCACTGCACGATGGCATTATTTTTCACATTGATAGTGATCCAATGCACCCCTTTCGCGGAGCGATTCTCTCAATTAAGGAGCATGGGCGTTCTACCCGATTCTCAAAAGCGGGGAGAGAGGTCGCAATTGTTACAAAACAGCTTCCAAAAGTGGGCGATAAGATATTTTTAGTCAGCTCTCGTAACCTTGATGTGCCTCTGCCAAAAGAAGGCTCTATTCCTCCAATAAAACGAGGGGTTGAGGTTGTTGCGGTTCTTTCTGAAAGCGTGATTGAACTGAGGTCTGCCGATTTTGTGTATCGTTCTGAATTGTTGCCATTTGAGCCAGCGACAGGGAGTGGCTCACTTGAAGATATCATCACCAAGATATTTAAAAAATCGGGAGAATCACTCTATTTTGCAGAGAAGATGATGTTTTCTGGTGATTTTTCTTCTCTTTTTCTTTCACCGACTCATTTGAAGTCTCTCCGGAATGATTTCTTTCAGGCGTTAGAGCAACAGTGGTTTGTCGATGTCAAAAAGAAGATTGCTCGAGTGTTGAGTGAGGAGCAGTTGCCCTCGAGCTCGTTGCGTGATGAGCAAGTGGCATTTTTCTCTCGCCGATTAAATTGTAATCCAACGACTCCCTCGCTTGAGAAATATGAAAAAAAGATTCCCTATGCTTTTAAGGAGCATCTTGAGGATAGCACTCTGCTTGCACAGTTTGAGGGTTTTCTGATTGTGCCTCTTCTGCCACTGCTTCCCTCGCCAGATGAGTACAAAAAGGCACTTTCCACACTTCTTGACCAGCGAGACAAGCGATTTTTGATTGGTATTTCAAATCTTGCACATATTGAAATGGTCAGCCATTTTCCACAAGAAAATATCGAGTACTTTCTTGATTTCCCTATCTATCTTGCTAACAGAGCAGCGTGGAAGAGCTTTACGCATCTCTTGCCAAAGCCGCCTCTTTTTGGCTATCACTGGGTTGAAGATTTTATGCAGAGGGAGTGGGAAAAGAGCTATCCATTGATTACCAACAGTGAGAAGTCTGATATTCCTCTTTTTAATGCCGTTGGCTGTCTCGAAAAAAGTCTCAATAACGATAGCTGCTATGCCAACTGTCCTCTCCACTTTTCTCGAACATTTTCAAACAATGGCAGAGAGTATGTAGCACTCACTTACTCGTGTGTTACAATGACTTTTTTTAATTGATTTTTTCCCAAAGGACGGTGTCAAAAGGACGGTGTCATGCTTCAGCTTGACACCTCCGGTCAACGAACTTTTGTAGGGGCGACCCACTGTGGGCGCCCTTTTTTGGAAAAGATTCCACTTGAAATATAATCGAATTAGGTTATAATGAGATGGTCTTTATTTGTTTTGTGAGATATGCATGAAAATAAAAGAGATAATTAAAATGATTGAGCAGGATGGTTGGTACAAGGTGTGACAAAAAGGGAGTCACCGACAATACAAACATCCTTAAAAAAAGGACTTGTTACAATATCTTGTCATAAAATGTCAGATGATATTGCTGTCGGAACACTGGCAAGTGTATTAAAACAAGCAAAAATAACATTGAAATAGGAGGGTTTTATGTATCGTTATCTCGTTGTTATAGAAAAAACAGAGACTGGTTATAGTGCTTATTTTCCCGATATTCCAGGATGTGTTGCTACTGCAAAAACAAAAAAGAGTGTTGAGAAACGAATTTATGAAGCAGCGCAGTTTCATTTGGAGGGGTTGAGGAGTATTGGAGAGAGGTTTCCAACAGCTCATTCTTTGTCTGAAGTGATGGTTTTTCAGTAAAGTCAATTCCTTTAATTGTCATATTTCTTGCTCCAGCGGAGCAAAACCTTTTTGTTCGTTAATGATTCATTGTATTTGATTATCAAAGGGCGGCCACACGGGGTACGCCCCTACAGATGGTGATGTGATTTATAATCGTGGAATGTCGGGAATGATTTGTTCGAATAACCGGAACGGTCTCTGCTCTATGCATTTACATATCTTCGATTATAGAAAAGACGCTCGTATAGGTCGTCTCTACTTTTATTTTATTGAAAAAACAGGTATAAATGAATTGTGGGTGCCCGTTAAACAGAGTGATTCTGTAAAATAGATTTGACAAAACAGGCGCTATTTTGTAAAATGGTTTAGACAAACTTGCAGGGAGAAAGTTATGCAACAGTTGAAAAGTATGCACGAGCGAATCATTGCTCAACATAAAAAAAGCAAAGAAAGATATCTAACAGATGAAATAGACTGGACATTTAAGGCTATCTGCATCTTTGGAGCACGAGGAACGGGAAAAACAACTCTACTCGTTCAGCAATATAAAAAAGCGTATAAAACCTCAGAAAAAGCACTCTATATTTCAGCCGACAACATTATTGTGACATCCAAGGGGTTGCTCAACATTGCCCAAGAGTATTTTGCTCTTGGAGGAGAGGCACTTTTTATTGACGAAGTGCATAAATATCTGAATTGGTCTATTGAAGTCAAGAATATCATAGATCTCTATCCTGAAAAGAAAATTATCATTTCTGGCTCTTCTTCAATAGATTTAGAGAAAGGGAAAGGAGATTTATCCCGAAGAGTGCTCTATTATGAACTAAAAGGACTCTCTTTTAGAGAATTTATCTCCTTTGAAACAGGTAGTGTTTTTCCGACACTATCTTTAGCAGAGATAGAGAAAAATCATTACGAAATTGCTCGTTCAATGATAGAAAAACTGCCTCTATTAAAATATTTTAAGGAGTATCTTTTATATGGATATTACCCCTACTACATTGAAAACAAAGAGGCTCTACCATCACTGCTACTCAATGTTGTTGAGAAGGTGATCTATGAAGATATTGCCGTTGTAAAAAACATCTCACAATCAAAATTACCGGCACTGAAAAAACTTATTTGGATTGTAGCCTCTTCAAAACCTTTTACGCCAAATCTTGAGAGAATCTCTAAAGAGCTCAATATCTCACGAGAGTATGTCTATCTTTTCATGGAATATCTTGAGAAAGCGGGAGTCTTTTTACAAATCAAAAAAAGTGGTTCTCCTTTGGTTCGAGCACGAAAACCGGAAAAACTGTATATCAACAACACCTCGCTTTTAGTTGCAACGGCGGGACTGAGCGGAATTGAAGCTGAGATTGGAACAATTCGAGAGACATTTTTTGCGAATCAAGTGAGAGTTAAACATAGCATTACTATCCCAAAAAAGGGTGACTTCATGGTAGACAACACTTTTACATATGAAATTGGTGGGAAAAACAAGACAAAAAAGCAGATTGCAACTGTTAAAAATTCATTTGTGGTTGCTGATGATATCGAAATGGGGTTTGGCACAACGATTCCACTCTATCTTTTTGGTTTTCTCTATTGAAAACTTCCAGGTAAACAACAGGTTGCACTTGATAGGATAGTTTGAAAAACGGACATTACTACTTTGCTCCGACATAATTAGTCCAAAAGTTGTAATTGAGTGAATTAACGGTATAGTATCGCTGTTATTTTTTTTGGAGGATACGATGCGTATTTTACTGTTTGCTTTGCTTGCTAGCACACTTTTCTTATCAAGTTGTTCTTCTTGTTCTCGCGATACAGCGACAAGGGAAGATACTAAAATGCCTGCAACGATGGAGGTTCTGCAATCACCTCAAAAACTCAAGGTTAAGCCGCTTAATCTTCGTATAAAAAAACCGATGAATACGAGCTTTCTCAAGAAAATGGTGCAGAGAAAGAGAGAGAAAGAGGCTGCAGTGCAGGACTCATCTCAAGAAAAGCCAGATACAGAGAATAAAAAATAGTTATAACAGCCACTCTAACAAAGGAGAATATTATGGCAAAAGAAAATCGAAAAGAGACACCGATAATTGATGAAAATGAAGTTATTAAACGAAAAAAAGAGAAGATAGTTCAGCTCAAAGAGTTGGGTGTTAACGCCTATGCAAATGGTGTTGCTCCTGATACGACGACAGAAAAAGTGATAGCTCTTTACAAAGATGAGCCACTTGAAGCGCTGAAAACTCCTGGCGGCCGTGAAAAGCATTCGATTGCTGGGCGTGTTGTTGCTCTTCGTGTTATGGGAAAGTTGGCATTTGCCCGCATAAAAGATGAAGCTGGCTCGTTGCAAGTCGCATTTACGCGAGATACGATGGGTGAAGATTTTTATAAGCTTTTCAAAAAGAGTTGTGATATTGGCGATATTATTTGGGTTGAAGGCGAGGTTTTTGTAACAAGAACTGAGGAGTTGACTCTGCTTGTAGATAAGTTCACCCTCTTAACAAAAAGTATTCGTCCTCTTCCTGAGAAATTTCACGGACTTACCGATAAGGAGTTGCGGTATCGTCAGCGATATCTTGATCTTATTATGAATGATGAGGTAAAGAAGTCTTTTGTAACTCGCACTAAGATTGTTAAATTTATTCGTAATTTTATGGATGAACATGATTTTCTTGAAGTTGAGACACCAATGTTGCACCCGCTTGTTAGTGGTGCTGCTGCGAAGCCATTTGAGACACATCACAATGCTCTTGATATGAAGCTTGTTCTTCGTATCGCTCCTGAGTTGCACCTGAAAAGATTGCTTGTTGGTGGAATGGGGAAGGTGTATGAGATAAATAGAAACTTTAGAAACGAAGGAATCAGTGTTAAGCACAATCCTGAGTTTACGATGATGGAGTTTTACTGGCCGTACGCAACCTATGAAGATATGATGCTTTTTACCGAAAAGATGATTGCAAAACTTGCAGAAGAGATAACAGGAAGCACGCAAGTAGTCTATCAAGAGAAGACAATCGATTTTTCAGCACCGTGGAAACGGATGACGGTAGAAGAGAGCCTCATTGAAGCTGGTGTTGTAACAAAAGATGCTCTGAAAGATGAGAGTGCATTGAAAGAGATTGCAAAAACAAAAGGGATTTCTGCTGATAAGATTGAAAAAATGAGTCGCTTTAAAGTGATGATGGAGTTGTTTGATGAGGTAGTCGAGCCGACACTTTGGAATCCTACTTTTATCACAAAATATCCATCAGAGGTAAGTCCTCTTGCTCGCAGAAGTGAAGATGATGACGACTATACTGACAGATATGAACTTTTTATGGCTGGGCGAGAGATTGCCAACGCGTTTTCTGAATTGAATGATCCTGCTGTTCAACTTGCTGTATTTCAGCAACAGGCAGAGGCAAAACAGGGCGGAGATGAAGAGGCTTTTGATATGGATGTTGACTATATTCGAGCTCTTGAATATGCAATGCCTCCAGCTGCAGGGCAGGGAATTGGCATCGATCGACTTGTTATGTTGTTAGTTGATGCTCCCAGTATTCGAGATGTCATACTTTTCCCTCATATGAGACCTGAATAGTGAAGTTTGAGTTTCTGGTTGCATTCCGCTATTTGTGGGATACCAGACGGACACGATTTTTATCTTTCATCTCACTGATTACCGTTCTCGGTGTTGCTATTGGTGTTATGTCTTTAATTGTTGTGCAATCGGTGATGGATGGATTGCAAAATCATATGAAAGGCACTATTTTAGGTGCCAAAGCTCACCTTATTATTGAAAGTAGAAAAGATGGTTTGATGATGGATTCAGAGCATCTAAAAAGCAGGCTTCTTAAAAAAAGTGATGTTGTGGGAGCAACCGCTTTTATAAAGCGTGACGCAATGGTCAGCCGAGCGGGAGAGCTGCTTGGTGCCGTCGTAACCGGTATTGATGTTCAAAGCGTTGGTACTGTTTTTAAACTTCCTCATCAGATTAAACGAGGCTCTTTCGACTGTCTTGTTGATGTTTCGAAATGTGAGGAGGCCATCAAGATTAATCACAAGGAAGATAACGATATTATTAGAGATTTTAATAGAGATGTGCGGAGGAATACCAGGAAGCTTCCCGGTGTCATTATTGGTACTGAGATGGCTGCCTTTTATGCACTTTCGGTTGGGGATAAACTGACACTTATCTCTCCAACTGGTACGACTGGAATCAGTGGTTCTCTGCCAGCAACACAGAAGGTAAGGGTTGCGGCTATCTTTTATAGTGGACTCTATGAATTTGATTTGAACTATGTCTATACAACACTTGACACCGCTCGCACCTTTTTTAATGCTGAGGGTGTTGATGGGATTGCACTCAAGCTGCAAAATCCTCTTGCGATAGACCATGTTAAACCGGTGATTCAAGGAATGGTTGACTTAAAACTTGTCCGATTGAGAGATTGGAAGACGATGAACCGTGCAATTTTTGGTGCATTGAAGATGGAGCGGTTGGTCTGGTTTCTGATTATGGGATTTGTCGTTTTAGTGGCAGGATTTAACATTATCTCAATGTTGATAATGGTTGTCCTCGGAAAAATGAAGGAGATTGCCGTTCTTAAGACACTTGGAGCCTCCCGAAAATCGATTTCGCTTATCTTTCTTATTCAAGGGAGTGTTGTTGGTATCGTTGGGACAACCGTAGGGCTTTTAAGTGCTGCTGCTGTTGTTTTTCTGCTTGATGGGCAGGAGTTGGGGGCAGGAAACGACATCTATTATCTTACAAAAATTCCCGTAGATAAATCATTGGTCACCTTTCTTTTTGTGGGGTTAGGAACGCTG
>JAGLDR010000043.1 GCA_023145475.1 bacterium | reverse complement strand
GAGGGGTTGAGACATGAGTAAATTTGTTTCAATGGTATCGTTACGCTATTTGAAAGGCTCTCGTCGTGGAGTGCTTTCTTTTATCGGATTTATCTCTATTTCTGGTATGGCACTTGGTGTTGCAGCTCTGATTACGGTGATGAGCGTTATGGATGGATTTACGCACGAAATGCGTGAGCATGTGCTTGCAACCTCTGCCCATTTGAATGTCTATCGACTTGTTGGGCGATTTAGTGACTATGAAAAGGTTGAAAAGAAGCTGAAAAAGCTCGATTCTGTTGTTGCTGTTACCCCAATTGTGCAAGAAGAGGTGCTTATCAGCGGCGGCTCTTCTGTTTCAGGTGGAATAGTCAATGGTGTTGATATTGAAACACTGAAAGCCGTTATTAACATCCCTTTTGTTGTTACGAAAGGCTCGTTTCAAAGTGTTACTCAGACGGTTTTCCCAAAAAAGAGCGATTCTCTCGATGATTTTCTTGAAGAGAGAGCAAAATTGCACCAGGTGGTTATCGGTGTTGATATGGCACAGAAGCTTGAAGTTTCTGTTGGAGATACACTCTCTTTGGTTACTTCAAAAGAGGATGAAAATGGGACGACAATCCCAATCAATCAAAAATTTATTGTTGGGGCAATCTTTGACACAGGAATGTATGACTATGACAGTCGTTTTGTCTATATGGATTTGAAAGCAGCGCAAAAATTTGCAAATATGGAGGGTGAGATATCCTATCTTGCGGTGGATATTACGGAGCCAGATAGTGCCGACCGTAATGCAAGTGAGCTTGTTGATGCCATTGGAGGTTTTCCCTTTGGTGCACAGGATTGGGCCGCGATGAATAAGACAACTTTCCGATTTCTTAATACGCAAAAAGCCGTTATGTTTATCATTTTAGCATTTATTGTACTCGTTGCCTCGTTTGGTATCGTCTCAACACTAATTATGCTTATTATGAAAAAACGGCGGGAAATTTCGATTTTGAAGACAATGGGTGCAACGCATAGTATGATTTTAAGAATATTTGTATTTGATGGGCTTCTCATTGGTTCAATAGGTATTGGATTAGGTATGGCAATTGCGACAGCAGCGGGACTCTTTTTGCGGGAAATTCACTTTCCTCTGGCAAAAAGTGTCTACTTCTTTCAGACATTGCCGGTAGAGTTTTCTGTTGCAAATTATGTTGGGGTTGGAGTTGTTTCACTGCTTCTCGTGTTGATTGCAACGCTCTATCCCGCCTGGCAAGCATCAAGAATTACTCCAGTGGAGGGATTGCGATATGACTAAAAAGACAATATTGTCACTGAACAAGATTCATAAACATTATGATATCGAAGGACATAGGCTCGATGTTCTTAATGGTGTTGATTTTTTGCTTCACCAAGGTGATAAGGTTGCACTAACAGGAAAAAGTGGTGCAGGAAAATCGACATTAATGAATATTATTGCCACGATTGAATATCCCGATGAAGGGAGTGTGGAAATTGATGAGCAAAAACCTTTTTTGATGAGTGATCACAAACTTTCTCTCTTTAGAAATCGTCATATTGGAGTCGTATTTCAGTTTCATCATCTTCTTCCTGAATTTAATGCACTCGAAAATGTTATGATGCCACTTTTGATTGCAGGAAAACGGGGCGAAGCCCAGCAAAAGGCGGAAATTATTTTAGAGAGAGTGGGGCTTGCAGACCGAATGAGGCATAAACCCGCAGAATTGTCGGGCGGAGAGCAACAACGGATAGCAATAGCAAGAGCCGTTGTAACCGCACCTTCGCTACTTCTTTTAGATGAACCGACAGGAAATCTTGACCACGAGACAGGAAAAAAGATAATTGGGCTGATTCATTCTATTGCTGAGGAGCATAGACTGACGACTATATTTGTAACACACAACCAGATATATGCTGGCGAGATGGATATTACATATTCTCTTGAGCAAGGAGTTGTATGCCGCGTTTAACATATTTGATAGCTATTCTACTCTTTCTGCTATGGAGTTCTTCACTGTGTGCACTTAGTGTGAGCAGTGTTGAAGTGCAGGGAGTTGTCCGGACAGAGCGTTTTCGTCTGATTAATACTTTTAATAAAGGCGAGATTTCAGAAGAGGATATTAATACCGCTCTGAAAAAACTTTATAAGCTAAAAATATATAGGAATATCGCACTTTCCTACGATTCATCTACAAAAGTTCTTACGGTGCATGTGCAAGAGTTTCCTGCAATTGCTGATGTACAGATTAAAGGATACGACAATCTTGATAAAGATGATATTAAAGAGGTTTTAAGTGTTAAGAAAAACGAGCTTCTTAATATTGAAAAGCTTGCAATAAATGCCAATAAAATTAAGTCGTTGTATCGAGATGAGGGTTACCTTATGGCGACGGTTACCTATACTCCAGATAAGATAACTGAAAAGACAAATTCGCTTGTAACGGTTGTTTTTACTATCAACGAAGGCTCGAAGTCTCGCGTTAAAAAGATTAATATCGAAGGGAATCATCGTCTGAGTGACAGAGATATTAAAGAATTTCTCCAAATAAAGGAGCACGGTGTTCTCTCCTTTCTCCACGAGACAAGTTATAATCCTGAAATGCTCGAAATGGATCACGCACGAATAATGTATCTTTATAACGACAGCGGATATATTACCGCTCGCGTTAATAAGCCAGTTGTTACCATTTCACCCGATAAAAGAAATATCAGTATTACCTATGTTGTTACCGAGGGTAAACGCTATAAGGTGAATGAGATTGCTATTTTTGGCGATACAATGGACGATGGAAACTACCCTAAAATGAAATTTATTCAGAAGGTAGGGAAGTGGTATCAACACAGCAGAATTATTCAAGATATAGACCGCGTGAAGGCACGGTATGGTAATGAGGGATACCCATTTATTACGGTTATGCCAGATCGAAAGCTTGATGGTGAAAAGAGGACAGTTGACCTTAAATATAGCGTTCAAAAAGGTGAGAAATGTATTGTTGAACGGATTGATTTTGAGGGAAATGCTCGTTCAAAAGATAAAGTTGTCAGAAGATATATGCGTATTTATGAAGGCGAACTTTACTCCTATACTGGGGAAAAACGCTCCGAGTTTTTGTTGCGACAAAGTGGTTTTTATGACGAGGTAACAGTACAAAAAGAGCCTGGAACATCTCCAGGAATGGTTGTTATTAAGATTAAGGTCAAAGAGCGACGCAGTGGAACATTTAATGTTGGTGCTGGATTTTCCTCGTTTGAGAACTTTATGTTGACCGCACGAATTGATCAAAATAACTTTCTTGGATATGGACAGAATATTAGTCTCAGTGCCCAGTTCAGTAAGATTAGACAAGAGATTTCTCTTAACTTTACTGAGCCGTATCTTGCAGATAGAAATGTTTCACTCAGTGCTGGTGCATTTTATCGTCGATACAATTATGATTCAAATTACTACAACTACTATGCTGACTATAGCCAGCAGAGTTTTGGCTTTAACTTTACCTTTGGTTTTCCTCTGACGGATTATCTCAGACTCTACACAGGATATCTGTTTAACTATACCAATATCAATGGTGCAACAACAGAGCAGATGAGCTATTTGTTTAGGGATACTCGCATGAGCTCTCTTGAACTGATGCTTGCGTGGGATAGCCGTAATGATAGAATGTTCCCATCACGAGGTATCTATACACTTGGAAAGGTCTCTTTTGCCCATAAATATTTAGGCGCAAGTGAAGATATTTTGAAATTAAGTGGATTTTTTCGCTGGTATCAAGGTCTCTTTTTGGGTGTTGTCTTTAAGGTCAATGTCGAAGCAGGGTGGAATAGAGAGCTAAATAATGGCCAGCTTCCCTATGCTGAGCGATTTAGACTCGGCGGTCTGAATACAATTCGAGGCTATCCATTTATGTCGATTGGTCCAGGAAAAGGTGGCGATGACAGAGATAGATTTGCCGTTACAGATAATGGAAAAGATCCTATCAGTGGACAGCGAGAGTATGTCATTGGTGGTGATAAAAAGTTCTTGATTAATATGGAGCTTGAAATTCCTATTGTAAAACAGATGAGACTTAATCTTGTTGGTTTTGTCGATCTTGGAAATACCTGGGCAGAAAATGAGAACTTTTTCTATGCAGGTGATCAGTCAAATAACTACTATGGAGCTCCACTGGGTATGTTCTGGAGTGCTGGATTTGGTATCAGGTGGGTTACACCGCTTGCGCCACTTTCATTTGAGTGGGGATTTCCTCTCAATCCGCGACCTGGAGATCCGAAGTATATGTTCGAATTTAATATTAAAAACTCATTCTAATGGAGGATGAACAATGAAGAAATTAATGGTATTATTGGTTGTTTTGGCATTTTCTTTGCCAATGTTTGCATTGAAAGTTGCGGTTGTTGACATGCAAAAAGTATGGGGACAGTCGAAAGAGATTAAAGTTGAAAAGAAGAAGATGGAAAAGATGCTTGCTTCATCTCAAGCTGAATTGAAAAAGAAAGAGGCAGCAATCAAGAAATTGCAAGAGCGCGCTCAAAAAGAGGGGCCAATGGCAACTCAAGAAGCAAAACAAGCTATGGCTCAAGAGTATCAACAAAAGATGATGGAACTTCAAAAGCTCTACCAAGAGAAACAAGCATTGTTGCAAGATAAAGATGTGAAAGCTCAGGCTGCTTTTGTTGAAAAAGTTAAAAAAGTTGCTATGAAAATCGCCATCAAGAAAGGATATGATGTTGTTTTTGCAAGAGAAGGACTGCTCTATGTTGAAGATAAGTTTGATATAACAAAGGCTGTTATTCAAGCAGTAAATCGTTAGGTAATAACGACTATTTTTCTTTTCTAACATCTCTAATCGCTTTTTTTATTATCTGTAGAGATTCTTGTACAGTCTTTCCTCGCATTTAAAAAAGTAAATTGTCATTTTTTTGTCATATTTTTTTGAAGAGACTCCTCTTTTGTGTATGATAGACGCTCCTAGATGGATGAGGATTATATGAAAAAAGTCGTATTGTTTTTGTTGCTCCTTTTCTCTGTGTGCTTTTTGTATGCATTGAGAGTGGATCTTTCGCTTGATGACTATGTGCGGACAGTCTATAATGTGAATAATGGATTGCCACAAAACTCTGTTCAAACGGTGCTGCAAACATCCGATGGCTATGTTTGGCTCGGAACAGAGGAGGGACTTGTCCTTTTTAATGGTGATACATTTACTGTTTTTGGGAAGCAAGAGATTCCGCAGGCTTCAAGTGTTGATATTTTAACGCTTCATGAAGATTCCACTGGTCGTTTGTGGGCGGGCACCTATGAGGGTGGAGTTATCCTGAAAGAGGGTGAGACATTCACTGTTTTTGGGGAAGAGAGTGGCCTTGTTTCGATGCAAGTAAATTGGATTACCTCATCTGATGGGATGCTCTATGTTGCTCTGAAAAATGGTGGGGTTATGCGCTATGAGAAGGGTCGGTTTGTTGCAGTTCCCTCGCTTGCGAAGCTTTCATCTTCCTCTGTGCGTCATATCCGTTTTGATGAAGATGGTACTCTGTGGATATCAACTGATAAACAGGGGCTTTTTATACTTGATAGTGATGGCTCTCTCCACAACGAGAGTGTGAAAACGATACTGCCTGTTAACAGTGTTCGGATGACTCTTGGACGACGAGATGATTTTTGGGTGGCACTGCAAAATGGTGGACTTATCCATGTTGTTTCAGGAAAAACGAGAGTGTACAACCATGCAAGCGGATTGCCGCATAATACGGTGCTGACACTTTTGCAAGATAGAGATGGCGGTGTCTGGGCGGGAACATACAACGGTATTGCCGTCTTTAGAGAGAATCAGATGGAGATTATTACTCCTGATGATGGGTTACCTGCTGGAAAAGTGAGAACCCTGATGCTTGATAGAGAGGGGACCATTTGGGCGGGGACTCTTGGCGGTGGAATGGTACTGTTTACGGAAAGCTTCTTTCGTGTATACGATATGCGAGATGGGTTGAGTAATGAGATTGTTAGTGCTGTGATGGAAGATTCTTCAGGAAATCTCTGGGTTGGCACATACGATAGTGGTTTAAATATTTTGGAGTCGATTGCTAAAACATTTGCCCCTGTTGCTCTAGAAGGTCACTTTCTAAAAAGCAGAGTCTATACTGTTGCTGAAAAGAGCGGGGGAGGCTATGCAGTGGGTGCATTTAGTGGCTTCTTTGAAGGCAATGCCGATGGATTTTCTGCTGTTAGAATGAACAAAAAAAGAAAAGATTATCCCGTTATGTCTCTCTGTGCAGATGGCTCTGGAGGATGGTTTGTTGGGACATTTGGCGATGGTGTTTATCAGATGAAAGATGGGGCGGTTTTGCACCACTTTTCTGCTGAGAATGGACTTGCATCTAACAGTGTTCACATTGTAAAGCGCCTTAAAGATGGGCGACTTTTTATTGGATATGCTTCTGCTGGCGCTGATATTATAAAAGATACTGTTGTAACACATCTTCAACAACATGGCAGAGGGATTCATACTGTATTTGCACTTCACGAAGATGACGATGGCATACTCTGGCTTGGTTCAAATAGTGAAGGCATCGGAATGGTAAAAGATGGTGAAATTTTTTCTCTTACGAAGTCCGATGGTCTTGGGAGTGATGGGGTCTTTTCTATCTTAGAAGATGAGAGTGGTCGATTTTGGATGAGTAGTAATAGAGGGATTCATACTGTTGAAAAAGAAGAACTCAAGCGGCGATTTTCAGGTGGAGCATCATTGACACATCGTTTCTTTGGTGTTGCTGAAGGTATGAAAAGTGGTGAGTGTAACGGCTCTTTTCAACCGGCTGGATGGAAGAGAAAAGATGGCTCTCTCATATTTCCTACACTTAAGGGTGTTGTTGAAATTGATCCAGATAAAATACGAACAAACACGATTGTTCCTCCCGTCTATATTGAAGATGTCATAGTTAACGGCCTCGAGGTTTCGCCCGATGAGAGCCTTACTCTTGCCCCCGATACCTTCAATCTAGAGTTTCATTATGCTGCACTCAGTTATATTGCTCCAGAGCGACTAGAGTTTCGTTATAAACTTGAAGGATTTGATAAAGAGTGGAATAGCGTTGGAAACAGGCGGACGGCGTGGTATACAAATTTACCGCCTGGTAACTACATCTTTAAGGTGCAAGCTGCAAATTCTGATGGCGTTTGGAATAGAGATGGTGCGACCTTGAATATTATCCGTATGCCAGCATTCTATGAAACATGGTGGTTTTATCCTGCGATACTACTTCTCTTTTCTATTGTTGGCGCTGGATTTTACCAGATGCGGATTAAAATACTCAAAAGAAGACAGCAAGAGCTAGAGCAACTCAATGCATCATTTAGTCGTTTTGTTCCGATGGAGTTTCTCAAGTTGATAAATAGAGAGGAGATATCAGATGTTGCACTAGGAGATTCGATAAAAAAACGGATGAGTGTGCTTTTTTCAGATATCAGAAATTTCACCACCCTCTCTGAGACGATGTTGCCAGAAGAGAACTATAAATTTATCAATAGTTATCTCAAAATAATTGAGCCGATTATTCGAAAAAATAGTGGTTTTATAGATAAATATGTTGGTGATGCCGTTATGGCACTTTTCCCAAATAATCCAAATGATGCAGTGAATGCAGCTATTGAAATGCAAAAGGCTGTTGATGGATTTAACAGCGGCTTGCGTTCAGAGGGGAAGCAACCGATACGAATAGGTATTGGTATTCATATTGGTGATTTGTTGCTTGGAACAGTTGGAAATGAATATAGAATGGAGGGGACTGTTATTTCTGATGCGGTCAATATTGCCTCCCGACTTGAAAGTCAGACAAAAACATTTGCAACAAAACTGCTTATCAGTGATGAGCTCTATCGCTCGTTGCAGAATGCATCACAGTATGCAACACGGTATCTTGGAGAAATTCAAGTGAAAGGTCGTAAAAATATGGTTGGAATGCACGATATTTTTTGTGTTGATAATGCAGAAATAACTCAATTGAAGTTAGAGACAAAAGAGCTTTTTGAAGAGGCAATATCTTATCTTGAAGAGGGTGATGTTGTCCTTGCATATGCAAACTTTCGAGCAATTCTAAAAATAAATCCTAATGATATGGTTTGCCGTTACTATCTTGATAATTAATATTTTATACTGACATCAAGCTGAATTTTGTGATAGTCCGAGCGCTCTGTCAGACTCTGCTGTGCAAAGTAGTAATTTGCCCCAAATTTTACAACTGAAACGGTGTAGGCAAGAGCAAAATGGTGCGCGCTTCCTCCGAGTCCTGTGCCGTTGAAGCTTGTATCCGCTACCCCGCCGACCACGGCATCTTTTTCAAGTGAACGATAGTCATACCCAAATGATAAACTTTGGAGTTTTGTGAATTTTGCAGCTATTTTTATGCCCGCAAGATAGCCATATCGTTCTGTAACATCGCTCGCTGTATTTGCGACAAAATCGCCAAAAAATATGAAAGAGAAGATTCCTGCGTTTACACCTGTTTCTATAAATGCCTCAACCTCTTGATATTCATAGAGATAGGTGTGAATGCCGTTGCCATCAACGGCGGTGCTGTTTCCATACGATTTTGAATCATCATAAAAGACGCTATTTCCAACTGTTGAGGTGTAGTAATAGAGTGAGCCACCGAGGGTAATATGCCACTTTTCTGCCTTTAAACTCCCACCAAGTTGCGCACCAACAAGATAGCTACTTGGATCGCTTTTCCTCTCTTCAACCCAGTCAAAGCCAATGTTGAGAAAGGCTGTGAAGAGCTTCTGTTTTAGTGTGTTATTAAAAGCAAATCCTTCAAGAGTGATGTCGCTATCCCAAATAAGGGTGTTTTTGCCCACTCGTACAAAATTATTGTTAAATTTTCCTGCACGCAAATCAATGGTGTATGCGTTAAAAAATGTAGGGTCCCACGATGCGTATGCAAGGTTAATCCTTACCGGTTTTGAGGAGAATGCCTCGCCGAGAGTCTGATTCCCTGATTTTGGGGAGTCGTTTCCACTGACAAGACCAAACCCGATATGCAGACTGTTTAGTGGTGTGACAATCACTCCCGCTCTGATTCTAATGCGCTCTCGTTGGCGCACATCTTTTTCGTTTTCATCAACAATCTCATGGCGATAACGAAAATCAATGGAAGGTTTGACATATTCTGTCCATGATTTCTTTGCTGGTACTTCTGTTTTTTTTGTCTCGCCATCCTCTTTTGTGCTCGATGTTTCATCGGCAAAGAGTGAAAACGAGAAAATAATCAATACGATTAAGCCAACTACTACTCGTTTCATTGCAATCCTCTTAAAAGTTAAAAAGCCCATTCAACAGTGAGATATTATATAGTAATTATGTAGATTGTGTTAAGAAAAGATGAAAATTTAATGAAAAGTAGAGACAAGGCATGCCTTGTCTCTACGGTAAATTAACCTTCACTGCCACCAGTTGGAATTTTTCCTGGAACAATAATGGTAACATCTTGCGTATCAAGAAGTGCACCGGTTGCTCTATCTAAAATCTCAATGTGTGCCGTAAAGACTTTTGCCTGACTATCTGTTGGTTCAAAACAGGTGTCATTTTCAGCATGAACGGTAAATTCAAGATGAGAGCCCTCTTTTGTTTCACTTGAAGTTCCTGGAGCAAAGTTAGCAAATCCATTGTTGTATGATGCGCCGTTATATGACGCTGGCGTTGCCGCTGGTGTACAACTTTTCTCTGGCTCAACAGGGGGGGCTACAAAGCGAAGTGCCTCAATTTTCTTGAGGAAACATGCGGTATCTATTGTTGCTGAAGAACCATCATCCGTTGGATTAGAGTAAATACTCAAGACGCTATATTTGATAACGGCGTCAATTCCATCAACGATAGCGGTTCCCATTCCCGTTGCATTTGAGGGAAGGTCATATTTCAGAACGCAGTTGGATCCTGAAGGGTTGACTCCGGCGCCGCCAGAACCAGTACAACACTTATTTGTGCCGCATCGCCACGCACTTGCAGATGTCTTAAATGCACAAACAGGGACAACAGCGCCGGTAGATGATGAAATCTCTCTGAGCTGTGTATTTGCTGTGCTATCAGTTGATGTTTGAAGTGTAATAACACGAATGGCGTG
>JAGLDR010000042.1 GCA_023145475.1 bacterium | reverse complement strand
ATGTAAAATACTTCAATATTTCTTCAGAATATTTGCATAAAGAGTATACTAAATAGATGTTACTGATTTTTTATGTTGTGGAGGTTCCAATGAAACGATTTTTTCTATTACTAATATTACTAAATATGCTGCTTTTTCCGGCATGTAAAAATTCAGTAAATGACACGGCGGACACAGGTGACACGGCGGACACAGGTGACACCGGAAACACGGGTGATATTGGAGACACAGGCGACACCGGAAACACGGGTGACATTGGAGACACAGGAGATACAGTAGACACGACTGATACGGGTGATTCATGTCCTATTGACCCTCAGCCTGTATTTTACAGCACAGGGACTCAACAACTCATACAAGATGAAAAAGGTGATATCTATCTATTACTAAAAGGAAATGGTTGCTTTTATGATCAAGCAGGAAAGATGATAACCGATATTCAAGATACAGAAACATGTTATAATGAAACATATTTTACTCTTATACAAAAAATAAACAGCTCCGGGGATGAAGTGTGGATTTCACCGCAACCTCAAGCTCAAAATCGTCAAGCGACTATCTCTATAATGGTGGATAGAAAAGATAATTTTATCATTATTGATGGCGTAGGAGCCCCCAATATTGATGCGAAATGGTTTGGAGTGCGTGTCACAAAAAGAACCCCTGGAAATGAGAAAATATGGACGAAAGAGATTCCTCTTCCTGTCGAAAACAGCGAATACAACATGATCTATGGTGTTTCCATGTCAGGATATGCTGATAAAGATAATAATATTTATATTGTTGGAAAACTAAACTACGGAAAAGGCAGCAAAACAGAGAATGGCTATGCTACAGAGGGCGATGGAAATGGACACGCATTTGTCATAAAAATGAAATCGGATGGAGAGGTGCTTTGGTCAAAGCAGTGGCACGGAATGGATCGAAGTTATCTAAGTCAAATCCTTTTTCTATTGGAAGATGGAGGATTCTATCTTACAGGTACGGTTAAGTTTGGATTTAATGGTGAGGTTACTGTTGGACGGAGTGATATCTTTTTAATGAAATGCGATAAAGATGGAAACGACATCTGGGTAAAACAATGGGGAAGCACTACTCCCGATCGTGCGCTCACGCTTTTTTCTGATTCTCAACACAACATCGTTATTACTGGTCGAACAGAAGGTGACTTAGCCGGACACACTCCTTCTGGAGATGTGGATTCCTTCATAATAAAAGTAACTCCTCAAGGCGATACAGTGTGGCAAAAGCAGTGGTCATCAATTGCTAATGGGACTCAGCGTATTCAAGATGGACTGAATGATATGATCTATCTTTATGGGCAAGGGATTTCAGATGTGATGTCAGTAGAAGAAGATGAAACATCCTTGTTTCTTATTCAGATGGATGGAAAAGGAGAGTGGAAGTGGCACAAAAGCATTGAGCAAAATTTTGCCAAATTTTATGATGACGTTATTGGACAAATTGATAAAGAGTCTATCTTCTTTTTAAGCTCTTTTCAAACGAATGAGCCACCTGAATCCGAGGAGAATGATGAAGATTTCATTCCTAAATACGATTGCCTGCTCTATAAACTTGATTCTTCAGGAAAAGAGATATGGAAAACACAGTGGGGTGGTCAGAATTCAGGGATAACATCTCTGCGATTTGATGCACAAAAGAATTTGCTGCTTTTGGGAGCAACAGGAGGAAGTCTTGATGGCGATGCTCATGGAGGCGGATGTCAATATGAAAAAGAAGATCCGTGTTCCTCACTCTTTTTCACCAAAATGTCACCAGATGGCACACCACTATTCACAAAACAGTGGGGAAGCGGCCCACCTAAACAGTAAATGCAATAAGCCTCAAAATAAGCATAATTAATTATAAAGACGCTGGTAAAAGGCATTTTAGCCAACTCCACTTGACTCTTTATTGTTTATTTAGTAAAGTGTAGTTGACGATTGATGTTTTATGGAGGCTGTTATGCTTGAAAGTATTATCGCAATTCACGAGAAGGTTGTCAACGAAGAGTGGGGTTCAACTAAGAGATATTTATTTGACGCTGTTAACTGGGATGCTCAAGCACTCTGTTTCTTTGGAGCTCGTGGTGTTGGAAAAACAACAATGTTATTACAATACTATCAAGAACGGTATGGAAGCGTAGAAAAGTGTCTCTATGTTTCTGCTGATAACATTAATATCATTTCTGGCGGTCTTTTTAACTTAGCAATGGAATATTTTTCATTCGGTGGAGATGCCTTAATCATTGACGAGGTTCACAAATACTCAAATTGGGCTATTGAAGTAAAAAACATACTAGATACATTCAAAAGCAAGCAGGTAATTATTTCTGGCAGTTCCTCTCTAAATTTAACACGAGGAAAGGGGGACTTATCGAGAAGAATTCGGTATTATGAAGTGAAAGGGCTCTCATTCAGAGAATATCTCAATTTTGGGTTGGGACTGAATTTAGAAAAATATTCGCTCGAAGAGATTTTGAACAATCACCTCCAGATTGCTCAGAAGGTAAAATCAAATCTTACCATTTTACAGCATTTTAGAGACTATATAAGTTATGGACACTATCCTTTCTTCCTTGAAAGCAAGGGAGATTATCTCCACAAACTAATGAATGTTATAGAAAAGGTACTGTTTGAAGATATTGCTGTTGTCTTCTCCCTCACACAACCGAAAATATCTGTTTTAAAGAAAATCCTATGGCTGATTTCTACATCGCATCCATTTGTTCCAAATATCAGCAGAATGAGCAAAGAATTGAATACATCAAAAGAGTATATCTACAACTATTTGGAAAGTCTGGAGATGGCTGGATTGATTATAAACCTAAGAAATCGAACCGAGGGATTGAAGTTAGTAAGAAAACCAGGAAAAATCTTTTTAGAAAACACCAATCTTATGCATGCAATTACAGGCTCTTTACACCTTGAGAGAAATGTTGGAAATATCAGAGAGACTTTCTTTGTAAATCAACTTAACAATGTCACATCGATACATCTTTCTGCGAAAGGTGACTTTCTTGTTGCTGAAAAATACATATTTGAAATTGGTGGGAAAAACAAGGGATTTGCACAGATTAAAGGGGCTGACAATGCCTACATTGCAGCAGATGGAATTGAGATTGGATTTGGAAAGAAGATACCGTTGTGGTTATTTGGTTTTTTATATTAATTGTCCGCATGAAACAGCAACAATCGTCACAATAACCATTACAAGATATTTTGTCATAACCACCTCCTTTTTATACTCTATGAATGATGCCACCTTTTGACATTAATTCAATTTCAATTGACGGTTTACCCTTTAAGCAGTATCATGCGATGTTATTTTGTTCTTAACAAGCGAGGATGCCTATCATGACAAAACTACTCAATACCGTGCTTCTTATGGCGTTACCAGCGTCAGGAAAGTCAGAAGTTCGTAAGTTTATGGATCTTCTTACTCCCGAACAGTGTCAGAATGACATGCATATGGGGGCAACTCTCCAAGTCGATGACTATCCCTATGTTCACTTTATGCATCGTATTGATGATGAGCTGACAAAGCGTGGACAACCTGCGATTTTTTATAAAAGTCCTGTTCGCCCTTTTACCGATCCGATGGAGTGGGGAACTTTGATTGAACTGCTGAATCTTGAATATGCAGACTTGATTAACTCCACGGTTATTACCGTTTCTTCAGCTTCTCAGTGGCTTTTTGACCGTCTTGACGAGGCTCGTTCAAAGTTTCATCTTCCTCTGGCACTTGGTATGGTTCCGTGGTCAATTCGCACGGAGATTGGCAAAATTCTTGAAGAGGAAATCGGTGAATTTCTTACAGAGAAGAATCAAACAGCGCAGCAAGATAAAGCAGGAAAAACAATTGTTATTGAATTGGCACGAGGCGGTATGAATGGTGCAACGATGCCACTTACGCCTCCACGAGGTTACGCATTTGCCTTTGATATGTTTTCAGAGATGATTCTTGATAACGCCTCAATTCTCTATGTCTGGGTAACACCTGAAGAGAGTCGCAGAAAGAATTATGAGCGGGCAAAACCGGATGGTCAAAGCTCTATTTTGCATCACGGAGTTCCACTTGAAGTTATGCTTGAAGAGTATGGCTGCGACGATATGGATTATCTTATCTCTCAATCAGAAAAAGAGCACACCGTCAAAGTTGAACGGTTTGTAGTTGTTGAAAAGAATGGCGAAAAGGTCTATGACACAAAAACATGGGCGCTTCCCATTGCAAAACTGGATAATCGTAATGATTTGACGACTTTTATTAGAAAAGAGAAGGAATCTTGGGAAAAAGATGAGTATGAATCGATGTACTCTGCACTTTCTCATGCGATGAAGACGCTTGCATCACGATCGTGATAAAAAACGGTGTCAAGCCGTTAGACTACCCGTCTGACGACTTGACACCTCCGTTCAACGAATTCTAATTACATCTCATCATATTGATAATCATACGATTCAACAATAGATCCAATATTATCAAACTTGATTGCATTGATGAGCAACTCCTGCCCCTCTGCAATGTTTGACGAATAGGTGTTCAAATAATCAAACCAGTTAACTATAATTTCGCCTTGACCATAGATTTCCTCTTTAAGAAGCCCATTTTTGTCATCATAAAAATATTTCATGTGATAAAATTCTACTGGACGAGGTTTCTTGTGATAGCTTGCTTCTTCATCATTGAAATAATTTTCAACGATATCGCCGAGAGCGTTATATGTCTTCTTCTCAACAGTGTTGCCAGCGTAAAATCGTTCAAACTTTTCATGAACTGCGGTTCCATCCACTGTCTGCCACGCAACTGTTGTCTCTCTCATTACCTTGTCTGCTCTATCAGTATGTACGATGCCTGTCAGTTTATCTTCTGCATCATAATTCCATGCTGTTTCACTATAGTTGCACGGAGAAGAAGTGTCGCGTTCACCTCTAAAATCACCACACTCACGAGCCTCATTAAGCATATTGCAACTGCTATAATCACAAAAATAGGTGGCTGGAGTTTCGTTGCTGTTTGCGGTCAACTCTTCAAGAACATGTCCTTCGACTTCGCCATACGAAATTGTTCGTTTGTGTGCAATAACATCTCCATATTTATTATACGAGTGCTCTACAAGATACTCAGAAGCTTCTGGTTGTATCCACTGAGAGCCATCCGCGTCCCAAAGCCACACACCTCTGTAACAACTTGGATAGTGTAGAAACTCTTTTGTAATCAAACTCTCATGGTGAATACTGTACGCATATTGATACTCTTTTACCACGACAGCGCTTGCTTTATCTTCTCCCGCAGTTATTGTTCTTGAAACTATAAAACCTTGAGCATCATACACTGCAATTTCATTCCAATACTCCTGCACTACACCATTCAGGCTAAAATGAGAGGTGTCATATCCAAATGCTGTATAAGCACAGCCCATACCTTGACAGAATATTTTTTCAGGATCTCCACTTGAGTGATATTCAATTCGTTGAAGTTCGGTTGTGCCATCATCAGCATAATACGTTTTGCTAAGAGGATTCACCTCACGAAATAGGTCTGTTGAGTCATACACAACGACAGTTATAAGGTCCCCAGTTGCATTTTTTACCGCTTCATCCATTACTCGACGGTTTGCGGTCAATTTTAGCTCTCTCCATTCCATAAAACTTGCCGTATCTAGTGAACTGTATTTTCTGTAGCTCTTTGTTGTTACACCAGCGTCCGTTGTAACTAGATAGCTATAGTGAGAGACAAAAGTGGCAGGTATAATGTCTATTGCTGACTCTAACACAACATCTGTCCACCCAGTTCCCAACTCTTGAAATGTCCATCGCCACCTGTCACCATCATTCTCAGTATAGGTCACATCAACAAGTTTTCCAGCAGCAGCGGTGTTATTCCATACTATCTCATAAAGTGCGGCAGGATCTACTTGCTCTGCTTTTCCTATTTTTTTCGTTATAAAACCATCGGTGTCGTAAGTCCACTCTTCATAATGAATCTTTCCATTCGTTTCGATATCAGCACACGAAGATAATTCAAGAGGAGTGTAGGGGATAAAATTCGAGTTATAACGATTCTCACAAAACGGTCGTTCTCTTTTGCTCCACCACGATATAATCTTTCCGTTTTCATAAATTTTTTCTTCAAGCTTAACGGTTTCTGCTGTTCCGTCACCGTCTGCGTCAT
>JAGLDR010000041.1 GCA_023145475.1 bacterium | reverse complement strand
TCATCAATTGCGTATCCAGACGGATTTGCTGGCATAACAAATCGCAAAATGATATCGGTATCTTGCGGAAGATAGTTGGTAACTTTTGCGCGAACAATCGATGTTATACCATCTCCACCGCGATAGATACTCTTTGCTTCAGCCCAGTGATAGGAGGTCCAAAGATTTCCCGTCGGAATTGATTGAAACCCAGGATTTTCGTCTGAATTAGGGCGGCACTGTGCATTGTCATCACACAAATAGTTTGCCAAAACAGTATCATCATCAATGGTAACAGGTCTTATTCCCCAGTAGTATGAACCACTTGTTGAAGCGGTGGTTGTCTGAAAAAAGCAGATATTGCGGGTGGCTTTCACTTCAGTTTCTGGTATCAAAAGATCTCCTTTTTCAAAACATATATTTTTATCAATATGTGCGTGCCCCGCAAAATAAGAGATCGGTTTTTCGTAGAGTGAAAGTGAGAATGTAAGTCGTGTTCCTGTGTTAAAACTCATCGTCTCGTTCAATATAGAATCACCTATATCAGAGTCATATGCATCAGATTCAAAATTCCACTCTTCGTGGGTCAATCCTCCGATAATACTGTTATCTGGAAATTTCTCCATTGCGGTATATGGTTCATCCTTACCCAAAAGCCCAAGAGGGAGTTGGTGAGAAAATATTCCAACAACCGTTTTTTGTTTTAAAATTGCATCAACCCAGTTTTGTTCGCTTTCCCGCAAAAATCCACCATAGTTACTGACAGGCACGGCGGCATTATCACCAATACCAATTGGTGGACCCGAAGCGCGTCTTTCAGGAGTGCCAGAGTAGGTATTAAGCATAATAAAAGTTTTGCCTTTCACGCTAAATGCCGATGAAACAGGACCAAAAAAGGAGCGCCAATAGTTGAGTCCGTCAAATTTCAGGTCTGAGGAAAAGTTATTAGAGTCATTAAATTGAGCATAGCCATCATGATTACCAGGAGTTGCAAAAAAGGGAACTTCACTGTTGAGAATGAAATCAACGATATCTCGATATTCCTTTGGATAGTTAATGCCAAACACCATATCTCCCAATGAAATGATAAAATCGACTGGGGTGATGTTATATTGTGCAATGGATACACCGATAATTCCCTCTTGAATTGAGTAATCTAATATTGAAGAGCTGTAGCCAGGATACTGCTTGTTATTGTAGTTCATATCTGTCGCATTTTTTGCTTGTAAATCTTCAATTTGCGGATCGGCAAGAATAAAAAACTTGATAGAGCCATCATTAACAAATCCAACAGCGTTACGAGAAGAGTGAGTAACGCCACCAACCAATCTCAGTGCGAGATTGAAAACGGTTGCAGGTAAAACGGCGGGAATAGTCACTTCTAGCTTACAAACTGATTGCCCTGCCAGAAGTGAGGTTTTGTCTGCCTCTTTTGTGAGAAAAACCACCTCTTTTCCATTGATATTTTTACTTAATATAACGGTCACACCAAGTGGCTCAGCCGAACAACGGAAAAATACAGACATTGTTTCGTTTTCACTGGTAATAAGTGCGGGAAACCCAAGTGTTGGATAGAGAATGGTGGAAACTTCACCACCTTCTATAACTTCGGTTTGATAAAAATCTAAATAGTCAGGGGTCACTTGAGATTCTTGTAGATAGCCCTCCATTCCAACAAAAGAGTCGGAAAAAAGGGTCGCCATCATAAAAAATATGAGAATGAAAATTCTTTTCATTTCTAATCCTTTTTTCTACTTTGAGTGTGCGGCAATAAGCTCTTCAACACTCTTTTTGACCTTTTTCAGCATCCATTTCCTCTGTTCAAAAGGCATAAACGACGATTTAAAGCCGTTAATAACCAAATCAAGGATATTATTTGGGGTAAGGTTGAATGTCTTGTACGCCAGATAAAACTCGTCGGTAACCGTAGTATCCGTAATCAGACGATTATCGGTGTTAAGCGTAACACGAACACCTAAATCAAGATAGAATTTGAATGGATGATTCTCAATCTTTTCAATTGTTCCTGTCTGGGTGTTGCTTTTGAGGCAGACTTCAAGAGGAATTCGATGATCGTTGACATAGTTCAACAAATCGCCATCTTCCCTGAGTCGTGTCCCATGACCCACTCGGTGAGCACCACAGTAGTGCAACGCCTGGTGAATCGAGTCGGGGCCGTATGCTTCGCCTGCATGAATCGTTACATTGACATTATTTGAAAGTATCAAGTTAAACGCATCTATATGATCTTTTGCAGGATAGTTATATTCAGCACCAGCCAAATCAAAGCCAACAACACCTTTGTTTTTAAAAGCGACGGCTAACTCAGCCATTCTCAGACTAATTTCAGGGCTAATATGGCGTATCCCACAGACAATAACGCCACTCGCGATTCCAAAATCTTTTTCAGCGGCTTTCAGTCCTGCAATCACAGACTCTAAAATCGAGGCTGATGAAAGCCCTTCATTTGTGTGTAAAACAGGTGCATAACGAACTTCAAAATAGGAGACATTCTCTTTAGCGTTATCTTCTGCTAACTCGTATGCAACCCTGTATAGTGCCTCTTTTGTCTGCATCACTTTGAGGGTTGTTTCAAATCCTTTGAGATAGTCACTCAAACTTGCGTGCACCTTCCCAGGACCAATGAGTGCGATAAGCTCATCTTCTGTTTTGACTCCTAAATCAACACCCTGCTCTTCTGCAAGCTCTAAAATTGTAGCGATGCGGAGTGAGCCATCAAGATGAACATGTAAATCCGTTTTAGGAAGTGCGTGAAAAAAATCTCTGGAAAATGTAGGACGGTGGTTTTTGTTGACCATAAAGACCTCTAGTTTATTTCGTGACACTCCTCGGGATCCATAAGTTGCATATTCGCCTTCCCATTGAGACTGAGAACTTCGCCAGTACGAATTGAATGGGTAAACATCTGAATAAAACCATCTTTACTCGTTCCTTTTGGAGCCTTATTAAAACAGACATTTGTTATTTTGCCTTCTGCTTTTGTAATCATTGCACGATATACTTTATTGTTGTTAAGATAAAAAACAGTATCTTTTGTAATTGAAGAGCCTTCAATCTGCAAAACATAGGAAGGGATTTCACCATCTTCCGCTGAGCTGAGAAAAAATATCTGAAGCAGTGGAATTGTCGTCTCAGTTGCTGTATAGATATATTTTTTGACAGCAAAAACCTGCGCTCCCATTGAAGCTGGCTTGTCATCAGCATCAAGATAGAAGAGTGTTCCATCACCTGTTGCAATGTCTGCAAGCGGTGTTGATGCCTCATTGATAACACCGTAGAATGTATATTCAATATCCCATGTTTCAACTGCAACCGCATCGGCATCTGTTGGCTCTGGCTGGGTATATTCGGTGTACATATCCTCTTGATCATTGTAAAACCCATAATCGGTAAAACTCTCTCTTTGGGTCTCAGCACACGAAATTGTTATGACAGCAACCGCCATCATCAAAAGCAAAAAAAGTCGATTCATTCTCATCTCCTCCAATTCTCATCTCTAACATTATACTCAACACAGAGATCTCTTCAAGTTGTTTTATTGAATAAAGACGAATATTGACCGAATTTTCTCTCGGTGGTAGTATGCGGGGACGAATGAAAGGAGTTATTATGAATCCCCACTTTTTGAAACCACTTTTTGATCTTGTTGGGCTGCCCTATTTTGGTGCCTACATCTCGACACTTTTTTTTGCATTTATCTTTGGATCACTGCTCTCAATTGCTGTTGCTCCACTGCTTGGCGGCAAGCGACTTCCAACCACACTGCTTGCCATGATTGCCATTCCGTCGGCTCTGCTTGGCTCTAAACTATTTCACATTCTGTTTGACGAACACTTTTTAGAATATATGCACGCTCTCAATGAAAAGGGTATTGGCTATATTTTCACTCTTTTCAACCCCTTTTCTGGTGGACATGTTTTTTATGGTGGCCTGGTTGGCGGTGCGATTGGCGGCGTTTTGCTTATCTGGTTTATCACCGGCAAGAGCACAAAAGAGCTGTGGAGATATGCCGACATTACTGCCTTTGCTATTATCGCTGGACTTGCTATCGCTCGTGTTGGCTGTCATTCAGAAGGGTGCTGCTTTGGTCGTCCTTTTCTTTTTGGCATTCAGTTCCCGCCCCTTTCTAAGACGGCGTTTATGCTTCACCGTGTCCTTCCGTCATACAGTTTCACCAATCCAACCCTGCCGCTATTTCCGACGCAAATTGCACACTCTCTCACCAATCTTTCGATTCTTCTTTTTCTGCTTTATAATCTTTTCAAACATAAAAAACCGCTGGGCTGGTTTGTGCTCTCAGCAATATCGTATTATGCTGTTGGTCGCTTTTTTATCGAATTTTTCCGTTTTGATGTTCGAGGTTCACTTCTCTTTTTCTCCACTTCGCAATGGATTTCTATCCTCCTGTTTGCCTGGGCATATCCAAAACTTCGCAGGCTGAAAAAACAGCCTAAACCAAAAAAGAGTTGAAAGCTGTGGCTCTTTCTTTTACAATGGATAACATGAAGCGTTTTGGACTCTACATCGCAATTTTACTGCTTACCACTTTTATGCACGCCCAACCACGCACTCTTTTTACGACAACACACTTCTCTGCGCGACAGGGTCTTCCCTCTTCAACCATCACGGCAATAACGCAAGATGCCAACGGCGCAATCTGGATTGGCACAACTGATGGCCTTGCTAAATTCAACGGCTCACAATTTCAACTTTTTGACCGCTCAACAACAAAACTTCCTTCAAATCATATCACCGCCCTCTATTTGGCACACGATAACTCACTCTGGATTGGTACTGAGCGGGGCATCGTCAAAGAGAGTGATGAAACTTTCACCACTTTTGTATCTGCCAACCAACCGATACTTTCAATAGATTCCGATAGAGAGGGGCATCTTTTCATTCAATCAACGACAGGAACATTTGAGCTTTCCGGGCCAGAATTTGTTGCAACAAAAACAGCTCTGAATCCTGTCAAGCGAAGGTGGTTAAAAGAGTCAAAACAGTTTAATATCCCTGAGATAACCACTATTTTCATTGATAGGGAGTCAAACAGCTGGATTGGCACTCGGCATGGGCTATTCTTGCTTATTTCTGGCTCATTCGCTCTTATTCAAATGGATAAAGAGGAGGAAAATCACCCTATTTCTTTCGTCTCGCCACACTCAACCAACAAAATTGTTGCATCTGATGGGAAAAAAGTATTTATTGGCACTCCAGACGAGATGAAAGAGGTTGAAAAACTGCCCTTTAACTCCATATATTCACTTTTCAGCGACACATCAGACAAAGTGTGGACAGCAACCGACAAAGGAATATTTCAGACCAATTCACGAGGGACATTCATCCGATTTTCTGGCCATATTGCAAAAGATGGCATCTTGTTAAAAGATTCGCGAGAGAGTCTCTGGTTAGCACAAAAAAACGCACTAACCTTGCTCTCATCTACACCAAAAAAGAGTTTTAAACTAGGAAAACCGAACGATATAATAACATCACTTTTAGAAGATTCTCACGGAATTTTATGGATTGGAACAGATAACGGACTCTATATTAAAAAACGAGATAACTTTGTCCGCTACAGCACACAAGATGGCCTTGTTTCAAACAGCGTCCGTACCATTTTTGAAGATAGCAATGGCAATCTGTGGATTATTTCAACAGAGAGCGGCATTACCATCATTAAAGATAAACAGTTTCATATCCTGAACTCACTTAATGGGCTTGCGAGCGACACCATCTTTTCAATAACGCAGAGTGATGATGGCTCGTTTTGGTTCTGTTCACTCCGTGGAATCTTCTCCATTTCGCAAAAATCATTGCACCAGTTTTTATCAGATAAAACCACTCAAATAGCGATAAGAAGATATGGTGTTGGCGATGGACTTCCTTCGCTTGAATGCTCACATTCAGGACAAAATGGAGCGACACTTTTTGCCAAGAAAAACGCCCTTTTTGCCACAAAAAACGGTCTTATCCTGATCGATTCATCACATATTACGACACCGCAACCACCTGACGCAACAATTGAGAGAGTTTCATCCGACAGCGTCCCTCTGCCACTGTTAAATCAGCAAATCACCATTCCTGCCGGCTCATCTATATTGATTACTCTTTCTGCAATTTCTATTCGCTATCCCGATCAGATACGCTTTGCATGGAAGTTTGATATTCCTGGCAATGAGTGGAACAGTATGGAGTCTCGCAAAACGCTGGCACTCGATGACCTTGACCCTGGAAAGTATCAGTTGCGATTTAAAGCCTCCTTTCACGATTTCCCACTGACTAATTCAGGGAAAGAGGCAACATTTATTTTCGTCGTAAAACCACGCTCCGCGATTGGTACATATATTCTTTTTTTCGGGGCACTCTTCCTTTTTATGCTTGCCACTGTTTTTTGGTTTAAGTATAGAAGAGTCAATGCGAAGATAGCAGAAATCAAAAATGAAGAGAAAACAGAGTCGCACACAGAACTCTATCCATCACACCTTCCTACAAAATTAAAACAGCTCCTTGAAGAGGATGCGTTATACAAAGACCCTGATCTCACTCTCACTCAACTGGCAAAAGAGTGCAGCACCAACACAGCGACCCTTTCCCGCTTTATAAACAGTGAGCTCCATTCAACATTTTACAACCTCATAAATGGCTATCGCCTTGAATATGTCAAACAGTTACTCGGTGAAAGTGAACAGAGAGAGCGAAGCATTCTTGCCCTTGCCTACCAAGCTGGGTTCAAGTCAAAAACAACCTTCAATACAATGTTCAAACGAGAGACAAATCTTACTCCAACTGAGTGGCGCAAACAAAAAACGCAATAATTTTCATAAAAATAGAGTAAAGAAACTCTTTTATTGCAAGAAAAGAGTAGTCTGATTTTATTGATATTTATCGTTCTGATTTATCGAGACGAACGGGCTTTATGAAAGTGCGCCATTCATTTCCCCATACGGACGATTTCCTCTGCCTCGCGTGGTAGGATAGGATGATTGAAAATGGGATTGCCATGAGAGGAGTGTTATGCGACTGATTACTAGACCAAAAAAAGCGTTCTCGTTGCTAGAGTTACTAATCACAATGTCGATTATATCGATTCTTATGGCAGCAGCAGCACCTGGTGTTGACGCATGGGTTTCACGCTACCAAACTCGTACATTTATATCAAGAATGGTCTCTGACTTTTCAGAGGCAAAAATTCTTGCGACCACTGCCGGAAGCCACAGAGGAGGAGGGACCGCAACAAACACGGATCCATTTAGCTCTGCTATTCGCTTCACCTCCACTGAATATCAGCTCATAACCAGATCATTCGCGCCTGTCTCTAACACATCATGGGACCCTGCACTCGCTAACAATACTCTCATAAAGAGCGTTCCATACCCTCGTGGCGTGGTAGTTGCCAGCGTGCGATCCTCGTTCAACAATGGAGCTGGTGTCACAACCGTAAGCGATAATGCATCGGTTAACCCCACATTTGTCTTTCTCTCAACTGGCTTCATGCAAAATAAAGTATCGGGAAGAAGATTGGTAATAAATGCGCCCCAGTTCTGTGGACCAGGCAGAACACTTCCCCCGGCAACACTGAGCGTTAATGTTACTGCTGATCAAAAACTTTCATCAGCACAAGCATTTTACCGAGTCAACATTAACCCAAATGGAGATTATGGCGTATGCTATGCTCCAACGAGCACGGGCTTTCCTACAGTCGGCCAATTTATGAATAGTTTTTAATGGGTGGCATAATGAAACAGAGAATATTACAAGCTAAATCGACAGCATTTACGATGCTAGAAATCATGACAGCACTTGTTATCTTTTCTGGAAGTATGATGGCCTATCTCGGATATCAGTCAAGTGTTGCGCGGGTGCTGTACGATGCACAGTCCTCGTCAACTGCTGGCACACTTGCCGAAGATTTAGTTGAGTCAATCAACGCAATGGATATAGTTGAATTTAACAACTTAATTCTCAGCACACCGATGGACCTCATACAAAGTGATAATGATATTGCTCTCTATGTTCGCAATCTGCGTGATGGTGGCGATGCAGTTGCTTTCACTGGTCCATTTACCTCCGAAGGAAAGCCCCTGCACGACGCTGGTGCGACAGGAAACGGCCTTTTTTACCGCAGTATTCGCATTAATACATATGGAGCAGAAACAAATAATTCAGGTTTTACCATTGACCAGCTCTACTTCTACTTCTATCACATTGAGATCATTATAAGTTGGCCAAATGTTGCCGCACCCTTAACACTTAACTGCTCAAATATAGCTACGGTTGGATGCGACCGTATACATGTTCACTTTATGAAAGGGATAAAATGATGCAAAAAAAGAGAACACCAAAAGCTTTCACATTGATAGAGCTGATGCTTGGTATCGTCCTATCGGTCATGGTATTAGCAACATTTTTCCGCTTTTTTGCCCATGTAAACACCGCAGAAAAAAATAACAACTATAAATCCTCAAATCTTGCTCGAGGTGCTTCATCACTGCAGATTTTTGCTGATGCAACGAGGCTGATTGGTCTTACCACTACCAATTTAGAGTTTGTCAGTGCTGCTCCAAGAATCATTCAAGAGACACTCGGGACAACAGATGGAAACGATAATGTTGTCTTCACCTTTAACAGTGTTTTTGGTGGACCAATTACAAAAATATTAGACGAGCCTACAAGTTGTACACTTCGCATAGAGCGTACAGCAGCAATTGCCTCGAATCCTCTAACAAGCTTGCGAATTGCAACAAAAGATGATGTCTATTATGTAGGATATGGATGGATAAATAGTGACAGAGTCAGCATAACAACCAAGCGGGCTTCAAATGGAGCAAATGTATCAGCTCCCTGCCAAGCACTGTTTAAAAAAGGAGATTTAGTTACTGGTCCCAATTATTTTTACCGTCTAACATGGGTTAAAAACGCAAATTTAAAATTTCAGAGAATCTTTCAGCCTGTTCCCTTTTCCTTTGATCCAACAACAACATTTGGTGCTGGAAGAGAGGTCCTATTAGATATCCCTGCGGGACAAGTTAAATTGGTTATTCTTCAGTTTTTGACGCAAGATACAACAACACTTGAAGAAATATGGGAAAATGGATTAGCCTATACCATTGATGACTATCGTGACATTAAGGCAGTGCGTATCGCTGTTGTGCTTCTCCCTCGTACTTCAAAAGATCTCAAGGGAGCATCATCTACGGGACCATCACAGACAATCTGTCCTTTTAGCGACCTTGGTTGCGTAACTCTTAACGATCTTTCTCGTCCACCAATTGTCTTTAAGAAAGTAATATATCTTAAAAATTTGGACTATGCAAAAAGGAGTGCAACACCATGAGATTCACCATGACAAAAAAGAGAGGCATTGCCCTTTTTGTGGCTATCTTAATGAGCATGTCGGTTGCTTTAATTGCAATGGCGAGTGCAACAAAAGCGCAGCAAACAACGCGAATGGTAAGTGCACACCAAACTCTCTTTCAAATGAGACTGTTTGCAACTGAAGCGGCGCAACTTGCTCTCGCTGATATTCAGTCACAGATTAATGTTCAAACAGCAACAGTCGAAAATGAATACACCATTGAAGGACCTGTATTGGGATCTTATATATTTTATCCAAATGCTCCTGGTGGTGCAAAAAAACCACTTTTTGGCTACCGTGCAAAAGCTATTCTTGTTGCTATTCCTGGCGAACGACTTCCTAGTATGTCGGGGCCTCTTCCTGCTGATAACTTCTGTTTTGATATTGTGGCTGATGCGCGTGAAGTATTGGAGCTCCCTGCAGGTGGAATGGGAAGACCTGCAGATAAAATCTCAGGAGTTGGAAATTTTTATTGGGGAAGAAATAAAAATGTTGGCACAATTGTCTGTATCCCAAGACAGATTGATTAACTAGTATTTTAGGTGGAGGAGATATAAAATGAGAAAACAATTTACACTCATCGTTGTCGGGCTGATTATTGCCGTATCAGTTACACTTGCAGGGGTGGACGCATCGTTGAAAGATGATGTCTTTACTATGATTAAGCAGACACGAAAAATCGTGCACACAATGCTTTTAATGGACACTTCTGAACAGATGAACAACTTCGCCTATTCAGATTATCTCAACACCTGTGCAGATACAAAACACAAGCTTAATTCATCTCACGCTATGTGTATGGCAAGCTATCACCAGTGCCGAGATGCTGAAAACAATGCAGCATGTTCTGTTGATTTGGGGTGTGATGACATTCTTGGTGACTGTACTGATTTATTGGCAGCAAAAACCGATGTCACCGCCTTTTGTGATGATGTTGCACTAACCTATCCAGAGCCAAGTCTTACGGATAAGGTGGCTAATCCACTTACTGATTCAGCCTCAAAAAAATATGTTGGACCGTGGAATCCACGAGAGGATTATAAACTTGACCTCTGTTTTTATAATTGGACAGATGATACTGGTGGAGATGTTGTTGCTGGAACAAACAGCAGACACCCCTCGAATGATGGTATCGAGAACAACTATGATCCAGAAGGCGATGGAACATGGAATGATCCTCATGACACACAAACACCTCCTACAGATAGACGAGATTGGGACTGTATG
>JAGLDR010000040.1 GCA_023145475.1 bacterium | reverse complement strand
CTGAAAGTTCAAACTCAACAACTGGATTAATGGGCACCGAGCGATCCTGGATAGGAGTGTTAATAACAATTGATGGCGTCGTAACATCACCAGTTGAAACAAGCTCAATATCTGACTGAGTGTCATCGCTATTCCCTGCAATATCTCGCACTTCTACCGTGGGATTAAAGAGTGCATTGTCTGCTGATCCAACCTCTCCGGCATATAAAACATCAACAGAGATATCCGCAGATTGAAGCGTCAAAGTCAGCACCTGAGAGTTGACACTCCATGAAAGAGATGCATCACTAAAATAGTGATAACTGTTACCACTCACATCACCGAGATGTGATGCAACCTCTGAAAGAGATGAAAGTCCTCCGAAACTGGTTGAGTCCATCGATTCACTAAAGGTGAAAATCAACCTATCGCCCATATTCCACTCACCAAAAACGGTCTGTATTGCCCGCGCTTTTTCCAAAACAGGAGCACTGTTATCGACAGTAAGAGCAAAAACAGGTGCAAGAGGAACAACAGTGTCATCGGCCATTGTTGCTTCAATGTGAATATTGTATATATCACCTTCTATCAACGCAGCACCAGCGAGAACAACATTCTCGTGAAATCCTGCGGTGACATCTGCGCCAGTCAAAACAACCGTGTCGGTGGCTGGCCCCGTTCCAGAGATACGGGTTCTGATAAATGAAAGAGTTTTCACATCTTCAGCAAGAGCGTATGTTACATAAGAATCTGAGGCAATCGGTGAATTGTTTTCAGGCTTAATAAGATTAAATCCAACTGTTTCACCATCTTTGCCATCAGCTCCATCCAAGCCTTTATCGCCAATGACACCATCAATGCCATCTATCCCGTCAATACCTTTGTCGCCTGTGACACCATCGGATCCATCTGTACCATCAGCACCTTTATCGCCTGTAGCGCCATCAGTTCCATCAGTTCCATCAGTTCCATCAGTTCCATTTGTACCATCTGTGCCATTTGTGCCGTCTGCACCATCTGAACCAGAATCACCGCAACTTATCATCACTGAAAAAATTACCATCCATACTATCAATAGCTTACTCATCAGGAAACCTCCAAAAAATAATGTATACTCATATCGTTTTTACGATTCAAATGTCAAACTATCAGATTTATATTTTTACCGCAATTTATAATGCACATCAATGAATAATTGTCTCAAGTAATTAATGATGAAGTCTAATTCTTTAAAATCTTTATCATACGAGATTTTATTTCTTGCTGTTGCTGTGAAACCTTTATCTTTCCAAAACGTATCATTATCAACTCTGTTTGGAGTATTGCCTTGATATACGTTAACACCAGCAAATGATTGAAATGCTTTATTGCAACCTGCGCTAATCTTTTTAGAAGGATCTTGAATGTTAGAAAGAATCTGATTTCCTGCTCCTCTTTGCTTCCATTCATCGGTAAGTTCTTCACGGATTGCAATGCCTCGCATTCGTTTCTCAATCCAATCTGCACTATATCCTTTTGCTTGATAGAGGATGTCTCAATTAAAAGGGTATGTACAATTTGTACCCACCCTTTTTTGAGCTCAATATCTCGCAGTTTTATTCTTTGGATATATTGCTTAGGATCTTTTGAGTCGGTCAGAGCAAAGACGACATCTTCTATTACAAACCACCACTCATTCTCATGAATAGTTTTTCTGATTTCCTTTTTTTGGAATACTACGATTTTATTCTCATTCATTTTTTAAATCCCCCAAATTGATTGTAATCAATATGTGTGGTAATCCCTCAAAACCTATCTATTTTTACCATATTTTAAAGTTAAAGTCAAACGATGACCTTGTTTAAAGTCCTTGACGGGGCGGTATCAAACAAATCTCTTTTCATGGTCTAGAACCTCCATCGTCAGATAAAAATCGCCTCTCTTTGGAATAGAAAGCTCTCCATAATCCGCCCAGACTTGCCAAATTGCATGGGAATGCATTACAATAATGTCAAATAATTGTTAAGAATCACCTACTGCTTCACATACTTGTAATCATCACAATTGGACAACTCGTTAACCACTTCCAGCAGCTATCAAAGAGGTAGTCCCGGTGACGCCATCACTTCCGGTGTCATCAACTCTTTTAACCGCTCTTCTGTGATATAACCCTGCTGCACAATATAGTTTGCAAATGGAACTCCAGCCTCTTTTGCTGCTGTTATATATCCTTCAATCTTGTCATGTCCAAGTGTCGGCGCAAGAAGTGTCGCAACGGCGTACGATGAGGCAACAAAACTTTTCAGTCGCTCTTCATTGACCGATATATGAGGGACAAATTGAGAGAGTTTTTCGATTAAACCTGCAAAAAGATGCGCACTATGCAAAAAAGTGTGCGCAACAAACGGCATAAATTGCTGCAACTCTAGATTTGACTCTGAAACAGCTGTCGCAATGCGGGCATCAGCACTCATCACCTCAATTGCCACCTGCTCTGCCGCCTCTGCCAAAACAGGGTTGACCTTGCCAGGCATAATTGAAGAACCAGCCTGCAACGGAGGCAAAATCAGTTCCCCAAAACCAGTGAGCGGCCCAGAAGAGAGCAATCGCCAATCGGACGCCATCTTTTTAATCGAAACTGCACCACTTTTTATCAGTCCTGCTATCTCAACAATCGAATCACCATTCTGTGTTGCGTCCACCATATTTCGGGCGCGTGTAAGTGGCTCGCCTGTTACAATTCGCAACTCATTTATGACTGCTTCTCGATAGTCATCATCAGCGTTAACCCCTGTTCCAATAGCGGTTCCACCAAGATTTACCTCTCGAATCCAATCACTCGCCTTTGAGAGTCGCCAACGAAATCGTGAAACAGCCTCTGCCCACGCTCCAAACTCTTGCCCAACACTCATAGGCATTGCGTCTTGCAACTCTGTTCGTCCAATCTTCAAAATATGCGAAAAATTCTGTTCCTGTTTTTGCAGCGCGTCAAGAAGTGCCTCAACTGCTCTGTGCAACTCTTTCAAAACAACCAGAAAACTATGTTTACACGCGGTAAGAAAAAGATCATTCGTTGATTGTGAAAGGTTGACATGACCAAGTGGCGAGACAATATCATATCGTCCATAATCTTCGGAGAGCTCAGCAAGTGCATAGTTTGCAAGCAGCTCATTTGCTGCCATATTTATTGATGTTCCTGCGCCACCTTGAAATGGGTGAAGCGGTGGCACAATCTTCTCTGCGAGTGCTCTGTCACACGCTTTTTCGATGGCATCACCAATATGTTTATCCAACAAATCGGCAGATAAATTAGCACGAACGCACGCTTTTTTAACCATAATAACTGACTGAAACAACGAGGTATTCATCGTTTCACTGGTAAAATTGAAATTTTCTATTGCTCGTTTTGTGTGAATCCCAAAGGGGTAGTCGCTCTCTAGCTCCATTTCACCAAGTAAATCTCTCTCTTTTCTCATAATGCCTCCTATAAAAGACGCTGAAGTGTATCACCAGAAGATTTGGATACAATTATTTTATAGATTATTTGGATGCTCAATTGCCTCCTCCCCGTACACACCGGACAAAATATTTATGGCTTTTATTGTTGCTATGCACACTACCATTATAAAAACTCACACCCCACGCTTGATTGAGAATATATCTCCCCGTAGTAGACGCCCAAAAATAGCCCGATGGCGTGCTTGGAAAAGCTTCTTCATCAATCACTATATTAGTAGATTTATAATCAATAATACTCTTGAGTTCATTCACATCGGGAAGTCGCCAATCACTCTTACCAGCAGAAACAAGGTCTTCACAATAGGAAAGTGCCCCCTTCCAAGTTTTTAAACTTATAAAGCTCTGCGCCCACACAAGATTACTCTTTAAATCAGTTACGATTGTATCCCCTGTGATAGTAGAAACAACAAAGGAAGGCGTTGGGTCATAATCACCCCGTACACACATTACATAATAATTAAATCCCTTACTGTTAGAGATTACATCGCCATTAAAAAACTGCACATACCAAGCGCGATCAATATTATGCGTGTCGGTAGTCGAGGAGCTAACCCCGTTTGACGGAATAGTGGGAAAGGAGATCTCGTCAATGGCAGGTTCATTCTTCCCATAATGCATCACCGTGGAAAGCTCCGTAATTGTTGGCAATCGCCAATCGTTATACTCACCATAATATAAGGAAGAACAGTAATCGATTGCATTGTTCCAATTTCTCATTGTTTTACTAATTGTCTGTTGCCACTCAAGATTTGTCATTGAATCAACTACAATCTTTTCGTGGCTTCTTTGAACAGTGAATATGCGTATTTGCTCTGAATATTGTGCATCCTGTCCATAAAAGTCTTGCTTAATTGCTGGGCAGGTGATTTCCGTAGTGTCGTTATAACATTTTGTTTGGTGGGTTGGAATAATATGCGACGAAGTAACGATGATATCGTCATCTGGAACTTCATCGACAAATATGTCATCATCTTCTTCTTCAGCAACACTATCTATATCAATAATGCTATCAATATCATCTCTACCATTAATAAAGTCTCCATCGTTTAAAGCATCATTATCATTACTCTCAACTAAGTCTCCATCGTTTAAAGCATCATTGTCATTACCCTCAACTAAGTCATCATCATGTAAAATATTCTCGGCGTCGAAATCTATTAGATTCAGTTGAGCACAGCCCGAAACCAACAAAATAGCCAGAGCAAAACTAAACAAAACAACTAATCGTCGTATCATCATCTCGTCCCTATCAAAAAGTACAATGTAGTATAATTTATTCAGAAATATAATCAAATATGTTTCATATCATAATCCTATAAATAATTTGTAACACCAACAGCAATAAGTAGCGTATCATTGCTATACATTATCTAGCAACTCTCTTTTCTCATGGGGCGACCACCATATCTTTTGAATCTCGTGGCAACAACTTAAAATTGCTGAAATTGTAGGTTAAAACGCCCGCAAGCGTTGAAAATGTCGTTCCCACCGTCTGATCTTTGTAGCCGTAGAAAAACTCATCAACACGAAGTTTCCCATCAACCTTGAATTCGCCATACGATTCGAGTGAAGTTATTGTTGTGTTCTCAATTTTCACTAGCACGCTTGTGTAGGTATCTGCAAGGGATCCGCCATTTTTAATATCATCAATTGAGACAAGAATTGGTTCAGGAACATCGTGGTTCGTTATCACTTCCATATGGATAATATCTTGCATTTCCCGCAAATCGTAGTATGAAAGAATTTTCCCTTGAATCATCACTTCATCGCCTCGTTTTGGCTTATTTACCGAGCCTTGTGTGTAGACATAAATACCACCAAATTTCTCTTTTTCTGTTGTGTCCCACCCAGCAATATCTGGAGTCATCTGCATCGCAAACGCCTCTGCATTTGACTCTGTTACCACGCCACGAGTTCGTATTATTGAATCCATAGCAACGGTGCCATTATTCAGGTCATAAATGGTTGTTTCAGGAAGAGGACAGAGTGAAAACCCAGGGTTTGCATCAGTTGGACAGTCATCACACACATCTCCTATTTCATCTTTATCGGTATCAAGTTGATCTGCATTTTCAACAAACGGACAGTTATCAACCAAATCTTTTACACCGTCGCCATCTTGGTCATCAATATCAAGAATAGCACAGGTTACTAAATTGGTATCCGTCGGACACAAATCACACGCATCACCTACTCCATCATCATCACCATCGGCCTGCACATAGCTATCAAGCGAGCGAATTGGATTGAAAATATAGGGACAGTTATCATCTTTATTCAAAACACCGTCGCCATCGCTATCGTCATCCGTTGGAACACCTGTATAGGGATTTGGGTCCCACTTCTTTGGACGCATTGGCAGACAACTCGGCTCGTCAGGCGGGGGCGTACAGAAAAAGAGCGGATAGGACTCTGTATTGCCATCTATCAAATCCTCCATCGTCTTGCCCGTCTCTTCTAAACAGACTTTTTTATCAACTTCACAGACACTCATCGCTTCAAGCGCACAATCCGTAACCAACGCATCCATCAACGCAGCATCACCATACTGCGGAACACCTGCAAGAACAACCAGCTCAACGCCTGCAAGCTCTGCAAAGACAACTGATTCGTATGGATCTTTCTTGCCATTGAGAGCAAAAATAGAAATATCAGCTGTCAGCCCCTCTTTAATTGCACCAACTCCCTCAGAAATACGGAGGGCGAGTGCATTTTTCCATGTTGCCATCAACCAGACATCACGAGCAGTGAAATAGGAATGTAAATTTCGATTATTATATTCAGTTACACACGCCATCTCACGCAACATATTCATACTGCCTGACGCTGTCCAATCAGTTCCAAGACCAACAATAACGCCTTGCCGGTGATACATTGTTACCTGGGCAGTATTTCCATAAAGAGATATATTAGAGCGAGGAGACCAGATAATAGCCGTATTTTCATCTGCAATCGCTTTGCCATCCTCTGCTGTCATTCCAACACCGTGCACAAATGCAGAGTTGGGGTTCACCCCATCAACAGCCCCTGCACCAACACCATTCAGACACAAAAACTCATTACGAGCTGCCGCTGTCAAACCTTCAGCAACATGTGGAAAAAAACAGTGAGCATGCAAGGAGGATTCGTATGGTGTCGATGGATAGTTGCAGGTGGTCGTCAACATTGTTCCGTTGGTATCACCAAATGGAAATGTCTGATACCTCACACCACCCTGTTTCACCCCAATAAGCGAATCATTTCTATCAACATTTCGAAGAAGCCCAGGCGCTTCACCAGAACCAGCCATTGAGGTGGTTCCAGAAATCATCTGTCGAAGTTCACTCCACGCAACTCGCGCAACTGCTGAGCTTCTAGGCACATCAAGTTCTGTATGGCCATTAAGTCCAATACGCCACTCATGGCGATGGTTAAATCGTTCATCACCCCAATCACCAGGAAAGTTTTGGTCATATGAAATATGGTCGTGTGCATTGATAATACCAGGAGAGAGCACCTCGGTTGGGCAGCTCACCATTTTGCCACCAGTAACATCTGATTGCTCTAAACAGTCGCAGCCAGTACAGATGATAACTCCATCTTTTATCGCGACATAGCCATTTTCAACTATTTTTTTCTGCTCTAACACATATTTTGCATGAAAAATGGTTACCGTTGGATTCTCACTCCCCTCTGCTGTTATCTCACACTTACCAGAGTCGGTAGAGAGGGTATTTTCACAGACAACTGTTATAGCTATGTCTGAACCTGTGTCTGAACTATCTATATCAGTGTCACTATCATCGCCACTGTCAGAAAAATCGGCATCATCCTCATCTTGTCGTACGGAATCGGCATCACCCCGCTCGTCAACCTCTCTATCATCATCAGAGTAAGAGGTGTCTCTGTCCTCTAGTAAATCTTGATCAATCCCGCTGGTATCCGCTGTCGTGTTACATGAAAACGATAAAAAGAGTGCCAATACAATCCACAAAAAAATTCTCATCCCACTTCCCTCTCAAAATAAGTAGCTTCCCATATTGTAGCATTTATCCAATTACTCACAAGGAAATAAAGCACTATCTTCTTATACAAAAAATAATTCTCTTTTCTCTTGACATCACTCCTTATTATTACGATACTGAATTGGGATAATAAAGTCCTGTTTAAACTAATGGAGAGCCCTTATGTGGAACACTGAAATGGAACACCCAAAAACTGAGCAAGATTTAGTTGCTATCTTATCACTTACCGATTCAGAAGAGATAGAAAAGTTATATAAAGCCGCCCGCACATTGACAGAAGAGATTGTAGGGGAAAAAGTACACTTTCGTGGCATTATAGAGTTCAGTAACATCTGCGCAAAAGATTGCTACTACTGCGGCATTAGAAAAAGCAACACAAATGTTGAGAGGTACACTATTCCAGATAATGCTGTAATCGAGGCTGCAAAGTGGGCATGGAAGGCAGGATATGGCTCGATTGTTATGCAAAGTGGCGAAATAGAAAGCGACGCATTCACAAATAAAATCACAGACTTATTAAACGCTATCGCAAAAGAGACAAATGGAGAGCTGGGCATTACCCTCTCGCTTGGCGAGCAGTCGTATGAAACCTATAAAGCGTGGTTTGACGCAGGTGCAAAGCGGTATCTCCTGCGTATCGAAACAACAAACAGAGAGCTGTATAAAACACTCCATCCAGCTGACCACAGCTTTGATGTCCGCATAAATGCACTGAAGAATTTACGAAAAGCGGGATATCAAGTTGGAACAGGCGTAATGATAGGACTGCCTGGGCAAAGTGTTGAAATGCTCGCGCGCGATATTATCTTTTTTAAGGAGATGGATATTGATATGATTGGAATGGGTCCATACATTCCACACCACCAAACACCCCTTGCCGACTCTATGCCTGATTTTGAAAAGATAAAAGAGAGACAGTTTCAAAAAGGGCTGATTATGATTGCGGCGACAAGACTCTTTTTGCGAGATATCAACATTGCAGCATCAACTGCCTTGCAGACATTGAACAATATAGGTCGAGAACTTGGCATTATGGCGGGAGCAAATATTATTATGCCCAACATTACCGCCACTGAATATCGTTCAAGTTATCAACTCTATGACAACAAGCCATGCCTCAGCGACACATCAAGTATGTGCCATCACTGTATGGAAATGCGTCTTTCTGCCTACGGTGTTGAGATTGGACTCAACGAACACGGCGACAGCAAACACTATGCAAAACGACAATAAATCATAACGCAAGCGCCCGTTTTTGCGCTATTTCATAACTCTAAATTTTTTCGAACTACTCTTCGCTCATTTTTTTTATGATAAAAAAACACTTATTTAATTGACAACCATTTTTAGTAGTATCATAATCGCACTCATGAAGCTGATAGATGGACATAACATAGTTTCACGCGTCTCAACGCTCTTCAAGCAATTGAATGTTGCCCCTCCTTCGTTAGAGAAGATATCTTTCATACAGCCAGACATGGATGATTACGAAAAAAGTCTTGCAGAAGTTCTTGATGAAAACATGCGCATTGCAGCCTCTGAAGGCCGTCCTCTCTGCCAAGATTGTGGCGTTGCACAGCTCTTTGTTCGTAAAGGTCGTCATGTCGATTTTACAGACGGATATACTTTAACAGCGCTTCTTGAAGAGGGTGTGAAACAGGCATACGGTGAAGGATTTTTACGAAAATCTACCGTTGACTCCCCGTTTGAGAGAAATAACCCAGGCACGAATCTCCCCGCTTTCATCCATTTTGAAGAGTGCGACGGCGATGAATTGACAATATACGGCATGGTCAAAGGCGGTGGCAGTGAAAATGTGAGCGCTCTTACTATGCTCTCTCCTGCTGCTGGTCGCGAAGGCGTTGCGGACTTTATCATCGAGACAATTCGCTCGGCTGGCGGGAAAGGATGTCCGCCCTACTTTGTCGGCATTGGCGTTGGCGCAACATTTGACACGGTTGCAATAGAGGCAAAAAAATCCCTACTGACTCAAGAAGTTTCTGATGACCAGTTGAAGGAGCTTATTGAAGAAAAGGCTCAATCGCTTGATTTTGGCGTTTTGGGATTCCCTGGAAAACATCCGATTAAAGATATTTTTATACGAACAGCACCGACACACATTGCGATGTTGCCTGTGGCTGTCTCACTTAACTGTCACAGCTACCGTTGTGGCAAAATTGAGTTTTAGAGGAGCATAATGATCTCTTTTAGTGATGGACATACTCTCAACTCTCTGCATGCGGGCATGATTGCTCGCCTGAGTGGAGAGCTCTTCACTGTCCGTGACAAATCAATGCAACGCTTTGTGGCTGATATTGCACAAAATGGTGTTGCACCACTTGATTTGAAAGGCTCGCTTGTCTTTTTTGCCGCTCCAACACCCGGGTTTATCAATGGAACAGCAAGCATCGGACCGACAACATCATGGCGCTTAGGCTCTTTTGTTCCACAGCTACTTGAATTAGGAGCACTCGGATTTGTTGGAAAGGGATACTTTCCTGAAGGAGTTCCAGAACATATAAAGAGAAAGCATGGCGTATATTTTCAAGCACTTGGTGGAGCTGGAGCATACTATGGAACACGGATAAGTGAACCTGAACCACTTCTGTATGAAGAGCTCGGACCAGAGGCAATATTTAGAATTGAAGTAAAAGATTTTCCCGTTATAGTTTCGATAGATGCACGAGGTGCCATATTTACCTAATTGGTAAGGGAGTAGACAATGGCTGACACAAAAAGAGAGTTCAAAGTGAACAGGTACGAAAATGACAAGTGCGAGCTTTTTATTCGACCTGAGCTTTGCAAAGGATGTGAAGTGTGCGTGGCATTCTGCCCAACACAGGCGCTAACGCTGGACACAAAAAACAAGATTTGTGCTGCAGAGTACATGGAAAAGTGTATTGCGTGCAGTATGTGCGAAGTCAGATGCCCTGATTTTGCGATTTACATTGTCAAGAAGGAGAAATCTCCGGGGGAGACAAAAAAATGAGTAAACAAGAGAAATTTGAATTTATCCAAGGCAATTTAGCATGTGCAAAAGGCGCAGCCTATGCTGGTTGTGACTTCTTTGGAGGTTACCCTATTACTCCATCGACAGAGATTGCCGAATTTATGAGTGGCTATCTGCCAAAGAAAGGCGGGAAATTCATTCAGATGGAAGATGAAATCTCCAGTATTGGCTCTATCATTGGTGCTTCCCTTGTCGGTAAAAAAGCGATGACCGCAACTAGTGGACCTGGTTTCTCCCTGATGCAAGAACTTTTAGGCTACGCCTGCATTGCAGAAGTTCCTATCGTCATTGTAGACATTATGCGTGGCGGTCCATCAACGGGACTCCCAACGGCTCCTGCCCAATCAGATTTGCAACAGGCAAAATGGGGAACACACGGGGATCACCCTGTTATCGCTCTCATTCCAAACTCGGTAGAAGAGATGTTCACTGAAACCGTCAGAGCTTTTAATCTTGCGGAATACTTCCGAACACCTGTCATCGTGCTTGGAGATGAAATCATAGGACATATGAGAGAGAAAATTCGTATTCCTGAGCCTGGCGAACTTCAAATAGTTAACCGAACACGACCATCTACCGCTGCTCCTGAGACAGACCTTGTAACAACACCCTATCACGCATTAGGTAACGACCCTGCTACACTTCCTAAATTTGGAAAGAGTCGCATCCATGTTACTGGTCTTAACCATGACATCACAGGTTTTCCAACGAGTGATTCAGAAATGGTAGGCGATTTGAACACAAGAATTATTGCAAAAATATATGAACAACGAGATATTGTTGACAACTTTCAGCTGCTTGAGGTCGAAGATGCTGAGATTCTGGTTCTCGCTGTTGGATCTGCCTCTCGTGCCGCTGAAGAGGCCGTACTTGAGCTGAGAGAACAAGGGGTAAAAGCGGGACTTTTCCGCCCTATCACCCTTTGGCCATTTCCAAAAGCTGAGTTTAGAAAATATGCAAAACATGCCAAATGGATTGTCGTGCCAGAGATGAATCTTGGCCAACTAAAAGTGGTTGCAGAGCGATTTGTCAAACTTGAGAAAGTTGTTCCAATCAACTTGGTCAACGGCGAGCCGCTCAATCCTGAGCTTATCATTTCAACAATCAAACGATTGGTATAGGAGGCTAGAATGTTTAATTATAGCGAATACTTACGAGAAGAAAAGCTTCCGCATATATGGTGTCCTGGCTGTGGTCACGGCATTGTCACCAAATCACTTATCCGCGCTGTAGATAAGGCGGGATGGGATAAAGATAAAATCGTCCTTGTCAGCGGAATTGGCTGTGCATCTCGTCTTCCTGGGTACATTGATGTCAATACTCTCCACACCGCACACGGTCGAGCATTGGCATTTGCTACAGGCATAAAACTTGCTCGCCCCGATATGCATGTCATTGTTGTTAGTGGTGATGGTGATGGTCTTGCTATCGGTGGAAATCACTTTATACACGCCTGTCGACGCAATATTGATATTACGACAATTATATTCAATAACGGCATCTACGGCATGACAGGTGGTCAGTACAGTCCAACAACAGCATACGGAGACAAAACATCGACATCTCCATTCGGAAATATGGAACCAAACTTTGATGTTGTTGATATTTCAATTGGTGCTGGCGCCACTTTTGTTGCTCGTGGAACAAGCTATCATGTTCCTCAGCTTGACAACTATATATACAAAGCATTGACTCATAAAGGCTTTTCGGTTGTTGATGTTGCTGAAGCGTGTTTTACTACTCACGGCAGAAAAAACAAAAACAAATATAAGACCAATATCGATATGCTCAAATGGCAAAAAGATCATGCTGTACCTCGTTCAAAAGCAGATGCACTTACCGATGAAGAACGAGAAAATGCCATTATCACTGGTATCTTCAAAGATTCTGTCAGACCGGAATTTACTGAGCGATATGATGAGCTTATTAAACAGTTGAAAACAAAAGGAGAATAGCCATGAAACATGAGATTCGTTTTTCAGGAAGTGGTGGACAAGGCGTTATTTTAGCGTCGGTACTCCTTGGCGAGGCTGCGTCTTTGCATGAAAACAAATTTACCGTTCAATCTCAAGCGTACGGACCAGAAGCAAGAGGTGGCGCATCAAAAGCCGATGTTATCATCGCTGAGACCCCTGTTCGCTATCCAAAAGCGAGAAATATTGATTATATGGTTTCACTGACACAAAAAGCCGTCGATAAGTATAAAGTCAACCTTAAACCGGGCGGACTACTTATTATAGATAGCGACTTTATGACCGTTCCAGAAGGTGACTATAAACTGCTCGCACTTCCACTTACCACCCAAGCTCACGATGTACTTGGAAAACTGATTGCACTCAACATCGTCTCACTTGGTGCACTCGTTGAGGCAACCAAAATCGTCTCAGTAGAATCTATTGAAAAAGCTGTTCTAGCCAATGTTCC